>NZ_JBIAZN010000023.1:0-139897 GCF_042899225.1 Streptomyces sp. NPDC000134 | reverse complement strand
TCGCCGTGGATGTGGCCGGCCATCCATGCGTTGACGGCCACGTTGATGATGACCGCGTACAGGTCGCCGCCGGTCTGCGCCAGGGAGTCCGGCACCCCGGCAAGGACCAGGGCGAGCTCCGGGTTGCCGATCGGCGGCATAGGGGCCTGCCCGACGCCCTTCTCGCTGCTGCTGTCCTCGTACGACGCCACGCTCTGCGCGAGCCGGTCGGCCGTGACGGAGGCGTCGAAGTACCGCCAGGCGGAACGCACCTGGATCCCGAGCCGCTCCGCCACTGTGGTGATCTGCTTCTCGATCGTGTCCTCCACGGTCGCCGGCGCAAGGGTCACCTCCCGGCGGGCCAGCTCCGCGAGCGTCTGGGCAACGGCTTCCTTGAACGCCTTCGTGTTCCGCACGAGCGCATCGTAGGCGTGCGGGAGCAGCCGCCGGACGGCTTCACCTGCATTGCTCCGGTGCAGGTGACTGAGGCGCCGCAGCGTCGTTGGACAGGGCATCGCGTGCATGACCATCCGACCCCCCGCGGATACGCGAGCGAGCCCCAGACCAACTCGGTCCGGGGCTCGCGGGCTGTTCGGGGCGCGGCTGCTAGAGCTCGAACTCGAGGTGCTCGATGTCCGTGAACCGGACCTCCTCCAGGGAGCCGGCGCGGCGGCCGCCGTCCTGGAAGTACACCTCCTTGAGGGCTTCGGCGGCGATCTCCTGGAGGCGGGCGTCGCTGGCCCCCTGCTCCTGGGCGTCGAAGAGGCGGGCGGCGTAGATCGGGGGCAAGGCGACGGTCAGGTGCCGGATGCGGTCCTGGTCCGTCGACCCGATCGGCGCGGTGTAGCCCATGCGGGCGCGGGCGTCGATGACGATGCCGCCCGTGCTCGCCGCCTTCGCCCTGGCCTTGGCCCTGATCTGGGGCTGCCAGCGCTTCTTCACCTCGCGCTCCAGGCGCGCGGCGAGGTCCGGGCGGGGCTTCTTGATCTGGTCCTTCACGTACCGTTCGACGGTGCGCTGGGAGACCCGCAGCATCTGGGCGACCGCCTTCGTGCCCTTGAGCTGCTTGACCAGGTACCGCATCTGCGGGCCCGCGTTCTTGGGCGCCGGCCGCGTGAACGCCTTCTGCACGGCGGCGTCCAGGCCGTCCCCGAACAGGCTCATCGCCTACTCCTACTCTCCGTTGTCGACGTCGGTGACGGTGCCGTCCTTGATGTACCGGGCGAGGTTGAGCTGCGGGGCGTTGAACCGCTCCCGGACTTCCTCGCCCCACAGGACGTCCTGCGTGCCCTCGTGCTTGACCAGGCCGGGGTTGATGCCGAGCTTGAAGCCGCCGGGCAGCGGCTTGCCCTCCCGGTAGGGCAGGAAGTCCAGCGGGCTCTCGCCGTTGGCGGCGTAGACGACGCAGTCCGACAGGATCGCGATCGGGTACTGCCCGGTGAACGCCGCGTGCTTGACGATCTTGCGGTGCAGGTTGATGCGGGTGCGGGAGATGACCGCCGCCCGGATGTCGGGCCGCCAGGTCGGGCGGGACAGGGCGCGCCACGGCTCGCCGGGCCGCCAGCCCTCGCCGCGCGGGCGCTCGCGGAGCTTGCCCAGGCCGCCCTTCACCGTCGCCTTGACCGCCGACACGACGATCGCCAGCTCCGGGTCACGACCCTTGTAGCCGTCCATCGCCGCGAGGAAGTCCTCCGGCGACAGGTCGGCGTCGACACCGAGGTCGGCCATCGTGGCGAGGAAGGCGTCGCGCAGCCGGTTGTACCAGCCGTCCAGGTAGCGGCCGTTCTCATAGCGCACCCACGCCTCCAGCGGGCGCACCTCGTAGCCCAGCTCCTGGGCGTAGGCGACGGTGGGCGTCGCGTACCAGGCCGGGCCGGTCGGGCGCTCGCCCTTCGGTGTGAACGGGGAGGGCAGCAGGCTGCCGTCCAGCTCCACCCACTCCTTGCCGACCTTCACGCGGGACAGGTCGACGTGGGACAGGTCGACCAGCCACGAGCCGGGCAGCTTCGGGTCGAACGCAGGGGCCTTGACGTGCGTCGCCTCACCGAGGCCGACGGTCAGGCCGTTGGCTCCGGCCGCGAAGGCCATGTTGACGTCGATGCCGACCAGGTGACGCAGGGTGCACTCCGCGTCGGTCATCGGCCGCGCCCAGTCGTACGCCTCCTCGAACAGCTTCTCCGCCGGGCCGCGCACGTGGAAGCGCGGCAGGTCCTTGAGGACCGGGTGGCCGTCGGGGACCTCGCACGGCGGCCAGTTCATCGGGTCGATGGCGTCCTTGCCCAGCGAGCCCGGGTTGTGCTCGGAGTGCCGCTTGCCGTCGGCGTCCGGCTCCGAGGCGCGGGTCGGCGGGTGCAGCGCGGTCATCAGCTCGAGGCCGGTCACGGCGGTGGAGCCGCGCGGCGTCATCACCCGGGAGGCGTACACGCCCAGGACGCGGGCGAGTTCGGCCGGCGGGAGCTGCCCGGCCTCACCCCAGTGCCGGGTGTCCAACGCGTTCCACGACGGGATGCACAGCTGCACACACGCCCGCTCCGACCCGGTCGCGGGCCGGTAGATCCGCGCCCACGGGCCGAACCCGCGCTTGGTCAGCTTCCACTCCGCGCGGACCAGCTGCTTGATGACCTTGTGGCCCTCGGGCAGGCGCCCGGCGAGGCGCTCCTCCTCCGTGAGCGTGACGGGCAGGCCGTAGCGCTCCAGCGCGGCCTCGGTGAGGACGATGAGCGGGTCGGCGTCCTTGCCCGGCCCGGACAGCTTCGGCTGACCGAGCTTGGCCTCGCGTAGCGTCCAGTCGACCAGGGCCGGGATGCTCTTGGCGGGCACGTCCAGGACCAGGCCGCCGGTGCAGTACGCCAGCACCTGCCCGTCCTCGACGTCGACGACCGCCAGCGGCCCGTTCTCGAACCGCGGGTCGGTGCCGCCCGCCCGGGTCCCGGCCGGGGCCGCCTTCTTCGCACCCGGACGACGCGACGTCGACGACGGCCTGGTGGTGCGCGCCGGGCGGGGCGCGGCTGCCGGATCAGCGGCAACGGGGGCAGGGGCAGGGGTCTGGGTGTTCTCGGTTGCAGTCATGACCGCAGCCTCGGACGCCTCCTCTGTGGACAGAGTCCGCGGTTCCTCCGCGGTGAGCGCACCGGTGAACGCGGCCGGCACTGGGGCGGTCGGCTCCTCCGAGGCGGGGTAGAGCTCCGCGAGCTGCCTCAGCAGCCGGGCGTACGCCTCACGCTCCGGGCCGCGCGGCTCGGTCGGCTTCTTCACCGACTCCCATCCGGACACCGTGGCCCGCCGCACCTTCAGTGCGCCGGCGACGTCGTCCAGCGTCAGACCGTGCGCGACTCGCAGCCGCTTGCGCTCCTCCGCCGGTGGCAGCGGAGAGCGGGACGCGACCAGCGCGTCGACCGCGTCGAACAACTCGGACATGGAACACCTCCTGACCAACACTCTACCCCATGAACCGTAAGTTTCGCGCACTTTTACCGTACGAATCGCGTACGAATGGCGTGCGAAGAGGGGGCGGAGGGTCCTGGCCAGGGAAGGGCTGGAAACCGTCGCGTCACTCCAGTTCCCGGTGGGGAGATATGGGCGGTCGCATGCTTGGAGTAATCAGGGGGTCACGTGGGGTGGAAAGACGCGTTCGGCGACGCCATGAAGGAGCTGGAGGCGATACGACAGCAACTCGCACGTCTCGATCGCCTCGATGACCCGACGGTCGGGCTGACCGCACTGCACGGTGACGTCACGCAGAGCCGCTTGAAGATCCTGGAGCAGCTCCAGGCGGGCGTCACCGGATTGCGTGAGGAGAACCGGGAGGTCCGTCGCCGTCAGGACCGGATGATCAGCGACCTGAACGAGACGCGAGGCGAGCTCCGGCAGCTCTTGGACCTTGTCGACGTTCTGCGTCCCTTCGTTCCGTCCGAGGGGGCAGGTGACCCGTCCGGCGAGGGCACGCAGACCCATCCCGGGGAGAGTGCGCAGCCACCCGAACCCGAAGCCGGCTACGGCACGTCCGCCGACACCGAAGGTCATCCGCCTGTCTCAACCGACACCGACTCCCAGGGGGGAACCATGGAGAACACCGGGCACCGGCCGCAGCCCGAGTCCGGCGAGGACCAGGACCTCGCGCTGAAGAGGGCCATCGAGGCCGCCTACCAGGGCACCGGCGCCCCTGCCAGTCAGCCCTCTGCCGCCACGCCGCAGGCCTCCGCCGACGCGGTGGATCCGCAGGTCGCCCACGGCGTCCTGCTGCTGAAGGCCGCCGGTGTGGCCTCCGCCGAACTGATCGCGCACCGCGACACCTGGGAGTGGCTCGCCGCCCTGGCCGTCGACCACAGCCACTTCCGCACCCCGCCCTCGGTCGAGGACATCAAGGAAGGCCGCGTTCAGACCGTCCTGTCCGGACGCTCCCTCATCGCCCTGCTCATCGAGCTGTGGAACACCCGTTCCACCGCCACCCCGCTGCAGGCCGACTACGCACTCGCCATGACTACCTACGACCGCATCGCGGTCGAACTCACCAACCTCACCGGACAAGGCGAGACCATCCGCATCATCCTGGACGACGGTCTCCCCCAGGACTCCGGCGACTGACCGGCATCTCACCGAGAAACAGGCGACGGCCGCCCGGAACGATCCGGGCGGCCGTCCTGATGCGCGAGCTTCAAAGCGCGAGGGCCGCTACAACTGAGACGGGTCTTGCGTCGGATGTTCTGGCCGGATGGGTGGCTGGTTCTCACGAACACGCACCGGTCCGAGGCGCTGGTCACTACCGTCGTGACCATGGCGAAGGGGAAAACGTCCATCGGCCCGGCGGACTGGGCGATGCGGGTGGTGCTGTGGCTGTACGCGCTCGTGAGCATCCCGCTGTACCTGTGGTTCCTGCACCACATGGGCGACCGCAGGGGCCAGCATCTGCCCGCCGACGACGACCTGCGCTTCTGGCTGCCGATCGTCGTCCCGCTCGCCGCGTTCAGCTTCACGACGATGTCCAGCACCTCCTGGTGGTACAGCACCGAGGACCGCCCGTTCCTCCTGGGCCGCAAGCACTGGCGGTTCATGATGGTCTTCGTCGTCGCCCTGTCCCTGATGGCCGGCTTCTTCGGCTCCGCCCACCACGACGTCGTCGCCGTGCTGCTGGCGTTCGTCAGCGGGGCCGACACCGCGCTGCGCGCCGCCGCCCTCATCACACTGATCGCAGGAGCCCTCGTCGTCACCGGAGCGACCCGCGCCCACCGCCGAGGGGGAACCGCACGGTCCTGACCGCACCCCGCGCCCCTGCTTCACTTGCTCGGGGCCCCGTCAGGCCGAGGCGGAATCGGATACCTCGTCCGGCCGCGGAGTCCGTTCGGCTTTGGGTGGCCGGCGGTCCGGTGGTTCCCGTCGGCGACCGTGACTCGCGCACTGCGTGACCTCGCTCGCGCGCAGAGCAAAGGATTCCTCAGGCGGGAACTGTCCCCAGTAGCGCACGGGTCTCGGCGACGACCCGCGCGTTGAACGCGGGGTCGTGCACCTGCGTGGAACCCCGCATCGGACGTCCTTTCTCGTCGTAGTAGACGCCGGTGGCATCCGACTCGTCGGTGAGTATCCGGGTGATCATGCGAGCAGCGATGGCGGGGTTGGTCCAGTACTTGACGAGCGGGGCCACAGGCGAGAGCACGTACTTCGACAGCAGACGCAGGAACAGGTTGGCATCACGGCCGAGATTCGTGCCGGGGGCGAAGCCGGGCTCGATGGCGTTGAATCGCAGTCGGGGTGTTTCGCGGGCGAAAGCGAGCACCGTTGCCAGGTTGCACTGCTTGGATGTGGCGTAGGCGTCTCCGCCGGGAAGTTTCGAGCCCCCGGGCTTCCACTCGCCTCGGGTGCTCGCCTCGGCGGAGATGTACCGGGCGCCGCGAAAGCCGGACATGGTGGCGGGCTTGCGCTCCGGGTCCTCCACGGCGGAGACGATGAACACCACCTGCGTGCCGTCTTCGAGGTGGGGCATGAGCGTCTCCGTGAACACGAAAGGCCCGATGTGGTTGGTCGCGTAGGCGGTGTCCCAGCCGAGGACGTTCGTGCCGGGACGGTTGGGGAAGATGCCGGCGTTATTGAGCACGCCGGAGATCGGGAGACCGAGCTCGATGATCTGAGCGGCGGCGCGTCGCACGCTCGTCAGGTCCGAGAGGTCGCAGACGACAGTCACGGCCTCTCCGTCTCTGCCTTCGATGCATCCGCGTACGTCGTCGAGCTTGGCGGCGTCGCGCCCGACCAGCACGACGGTGCCGTGTTCGGCCAGTTCGAGGGCGGTGCGGCGGCCGAAGCCGGAGGTCGGGCCGGTGATGACGTAAGCCTTGTCGGACATGACGCTCCTTAGCCATCTGACTAGTCAGTCATTGATGGGTATGCGTGGAACCGAGGGTGTGGACCAGGGGCGGGGTGAGTCAGCCGATCATGCGCCAGAGCGCGTCGAAACCGGACTGCTTGTGTTCGTCGGCGCGATCCGGGTCGCCGATGATGTAGTCGATAGTGGCCTCGGCCAGGGCATTGCACAGCATGAAGACCAAAGTCGCCGGGGCGTCGCGCATCGGGCCGTTCGCCCGGATGTGCTCCAAAACCTCCCCGATGCCTGCCATGATCCGGCTTGCGGACTCATGGGTGGCCGCCGTGATCTCGTCGGAGACCTGGAGCTGCGCCAGTGTGCGGCGTTTTTGGGGATTGGCTGTCGCCCAGTCCATCCATCGCGACCACATGTGCAGCATCTGAGTGCGCGCATCGGCTGCGGGCAGGCCCCCGAGTGCGGCTGCCCCCATCTCCCCCTTCAGCTCCAGGTAGAGCGTGTTCAGCAGATCTGCTTTCGTGTCGAAGTAGGTGAACAGCGACCCGTTCGAGACGCCGGCCTCCTTCGCGATCGCCGCCGTCGCCGCCCCCAGCCCCTGAGTCGCGATGATTCGTGTGGCGGCGGCCAGGATTGCCGCGCGTTTGTCGTCGCTCCTCGGTCTGGGCATGAGTGAAGCATGTAGGAGAGTGGCCAGTCAGTCAAGCGAGGCGGCGACCCGGTCGACAAGCTCGCGGTCCGCTTCGAGGCAAGCATCCTCGTCGCGGCCGTTGACGAATGGTTTTGATCTGGCGTAAGTGCCAGCTCGGGTGGCTTTGTTCGCGAGTGGTGACAGCGATCGTTCCGCGCGCTGGAAGGCGTCATTCGGCCTGCGTTCGATGTTCACGATGCCGGGCAGCACCTCGCTCGGCAACCGATAGGCCGGGCGAGGTGAACCTGTTGGTGCGACGGACCGACTGCTTTCCGGGCTGGTCCCAGGGGGTCAGCGCCCAAGCAGGAGCGCCCGACGGCGCGGTACTCCTCGGCCGACGCTTGCCGCAGTTCGGTCATGGTCAGGATGCACGGGCCCTTGACCGGTCAGGCCCAGGCCGTGGCGAGTCGACGGGCCATCGCGCGCAGGGACGGGCGTGATGGTGCGGGTGCGCCTGTCATCACCAACAGGGCGAGCGGTCCGCACAGTTCGGCGACGGCGGACTGGTCTTCCGGTACCGCGCCGAGGCGGGTCCGTACATGATCCAGTACGGCGCGGGCCGGTGCCCCCAGCAGGTCGGCGTCGGCGACGAGGCGGCGGACCTCGGAGTCGTGCTGGGCTTCGCCCAGCAGGGCCCGGTACGCCGCGCCTGCGGGTGAGTCCGTGAGGAAGGCGGCCAGCCCGGCCAGGAAGTCGGTCATCGTGCGCACCGGGTCCGGGTGTGCGGTGACGGCCAGCTCACTGCGCGCGTCCTCGTCGCAGGCTTCGATCAGGATGTGGGCCTTGGTCGGCCACCACCGGTAGACGGTCATCCGTCCCACTCCGGCGCGCTCCGCGATGCCCTTCATGGTCATCGCGGAGTAGCCGATCTCGACGAGCAGGTCGTCGACGGCGCGCAGGACGGCGACGCGGGCGGTCTCACTGCGTGGACGCCCGGGGGCAACGGAACCGGTCATGCCGACAGAGTATCGAGACATCGCGCACCGCTCCCCCGGTGACGGACCGAGGCGGGTGCGGCAGCGCGGTGCCCCTGGGTCCGGCCTTCGGCCGCCGCGAAGTCGGCACGCCACCTTTTCGAGACAGGGTGCATCGAATCTGCTATGGTTTTGATGCAAGGCGCCTCGTTATCACCTCGGGCCGCTTCTCACGGCCGTGTCACAGCGGCCTGTCTCACTCAGTCCTCTTCCGGTCCCTCTGAGCCACGGGACAACCGAACCACCCGCGACCAGAACCGCCCGCGATCCGCCGAGGAGACGCAGCAGGATGTCCGACAACGACGAAGCACCCAGCGGCGGGCACAGCCGCCGCGGTGTACTCAAAGCCGGTGGCCTCACCGCCACGCTCCTCGCCGCCGGCGGTGTGCCGATCACCGCCGCCCGTGCGGACGAGCGGGCCGCACCACCTGCCCCGACCGCCGACGTGACGCTCCATGTCAACGGCAGAACTCATCGCCTCACCGTCGAGACCCGGGGGACCCTCCTGGAGACGCTGCGTGAACGTCTCCGCTTGACCGGCACCAAGAAGGGCTGCGATCGGGGTGAGTGCGGCGCCTGCACGGTGCTCGTCGACGGCCGGCGCATCAAGTCGTGCCTGACCCTTGCGGTCATGGAGGACGGGCGGGAGATCACCACGATCGAAGGGCTGGCCCGCGGCGAAGAACTGCATCCCGTGCAGCAGGCGTTCATCCGCCGGGACGCCTTCCAGTGCGGGTTCTGCACCTCCGGGCAGATCATGTCCGCCGTCGCCTGCATCGACGAGGGCCATGCGGGCTGCGACGACGACATCCGGGAGTGGATGAGCGGCAACCTCTGCCGGTGCGGTTGCTATCCGAACATCGTCGACGCCGTAAGGGACGCCGCGAGGGAGCACGCGCGATGAAACCGTTCGACTACACGCGCACGGCGCGTGCCTCCGAAGCCGTGCAGATGCTGGCATCCCGCCCGCACGGGACGTTCCTCGCGGGCGGGACCGAACTGCTGAACCTCGTCAGGGACCAGGTCCTCGCCCCTGATCTGGTCGTGGACATCAATCAGGTCCCGCTGTCCGGCATCGAACTGCGCGACGGCACGTTGCATGTGGGGGCGATGGCCCGGATGCGGGAGGTCGCCGACCACGAGGTGGTCCGCTCGGCGTTCCCCGTCCTCTCCCAGGCGCTGCTGGCCTCCGCCTCTCCGCAGATCCGCAACCGGGCCTCCATCGGCGGCAACCTCATGCAGCGCACGCGGTGCTGGTACTACCGCGACGCCGGCAGCCCGTGCAACAAGCGCGAGCCCGGCAGCGGATGCCCGGCCATCACGGGGCAGAACCGCTGGCACGCGATCCACGGCGGCAGCCGCCACTGCATCGCCGTACATCCCTCCGACCTCGCGGTCGCACTGAGCACGCTGCAGGCCACCGTTGTCGTGCTCGGCCCGCAGGGCGAACGTTCCATTCCCCTGAGGGACTTCTACCTCCTGCCCGGCACGACCCCGCACAAGGAGACGGCACTGCGGCACGGCGAGCTGATCACCGGGTTCTCCATCCCCGAGAGCCGGTTGGCCCGCCACTCCCGCTACCTCAAGCTGCGCGACCGGGCGACGTTCGAGTTCGCCGTGGTCTCCGTGGCCGCGGCCCTGACCATGGAAGGCGGCGAGGTGAGCGATGTCCGCCTCGCTTTCGGAGGCATCGCACCGCGGCCGTGGCTCTCGGCCGAGGCCGAAGCGGCCCTGCGCGGGCGCCCGTTGACCGACTCTAGCATCGCATCGGCCGCCCAGGCACTGATCAGCGGCGCGCAGCCGCGCGAGCACAACACGTTCAAGGTCGAGCTGGTACACCGTGCGCTGACGAACATTCTGACCGACCTGGGAGGCAGGCGATGAGCGGGATCGTGGGCAGGCCCGTGCCCCGCGTCGAGGGCCACGTGAAGGTGACCGGAGCTGCCGAGTACACCGCTGACGTGCACATCCCCGGCGCCCTGCACGGCGTATTGGTACTCAGTACCGTCGCCCGCGGTCGGATCACCCGCCTGGAGACCCGGCAGGCCGAGCGCTCCGCCGGGGTGGCCGCCGTGCTGAACCACCGGAACATGCCACGCCTGACGGTCCCGGAACCGTATCTGCTGGTCAAGCGCTTCCTCCCGCTGCAGGACACGGAGATCCACCACGCCGGCCAGCCGGTCGCTCTCACCCTGGCCGAAACCCTGGAGCAGGCCCAGCACGCGGCGACGCTCGTCCGGGTCGCCTATGACACCCAGCCCATCCAGACGGTCTTCGAAGACGCCATGGACGACGCCTGGGTCCCCCCGCCCGAGGAGGAGCCCGGGGAAGCGCCCACTCCCAACGAACCCACCCGCGGTGATCCTGAGGGCGCCCTCGCGCGCGCGGACCTGCGCGTCGATGTCACGTACACCACGCCCATCCACCACCACAACCCGATCGAGCCGTCCGCAACCACGGCCGTGTGGCGGGGCCGAAAGGTGACCGTGTACGACACCAGCCAGGGGGTCACCAGCGCCCAGGAGAGCATCGCCCAAGCCCTCCGCCTGCCGAAGGAGCACGTCCGCGTCATCTCGCGGTATCTGGGCGGAGGGTTCGGCTGCAAGACACCGTGGCCGCACACCGTACTCACCGCTGCCGCCGCCCGGCAGGTCGGTCGCCCGGTCAAGCTCGTACTGTCCCGCTCCGACTCCTACAGCCTGCACGGGCACCGCTCCCAGGCCCACCAGCGCCTGCGGCTCGGAGCCCGGCGGGACGGCACACTCACCGCCATCGACCACGTCACCACCCAGCAGGTCTCCCGGACCGAGGACGACTTCCTGCCCAGCGTCAGCGTGCCCACCCGCCGCCTGTACGCCTGCGGCAATCTCCACATCGCGCAGCGGGCGGTCCGGCTCGACCTGCCCACCCCGGCCTGGATGCGCTCGCCCGAGGTCATGCCGGCCCACGGCCTGGAGTGCGCACTCGACGAACTGGCCTACGCGGCGGACATGGACCCGATCGAGCTGCGGCTGCGCAACTACGCCGCCACCGACCCCGAGACCGGAAGGCCGTTCCCCAGCAAACACCTCAAGGAGTGCTACCGGCGCGGCGCCGCGGCATTCGGCTGGAGCGAGCGCGACCCCCGCCCCGGCTCGATGCGCGACGGCCGCATCCGCATCGGCTGGGGCATGGCGACCGCCGCACACACCGCGGGCGGCATGCCCGGCGCGGCCGCCCGTGTCACCCTCTCCACCGAGGGCACCGCGCGAGTGCAGGTCGCCACCCAGGACATCGGCACCGGCACCTACACGGTCATGTCACAGATGGCCGCGCAGGTGCTGGGCCTGCCCCTGGACGACATCGACTTCATACTCGGCGACACGAGCCTGCCCTACGCGTCGCTGTCCGCCTCCTCCGCGACCGTTCCGGCCGTCGGCAGCGCCATCAACCGCACCTGCACGAAAGCCCGGCAGACGCTGATCGGCCTCGCCACCGCCGACCCGCGCTCCCCGCTGCACGACCTGCCCGCCGACGAGATCACCGCGGAAGACGGGACCCTCTACCGGACGAGCCGGCCCGAGCGGCGCGAGAGCATACGCGCGGTACTCACCCGCCACGGCCGACCGCTCGACGTCACCACCGAAGCCCCGGAGGAGTCCGGGGAGCAGTACTCCACCGGGGCCGTCTTCGCCGAGGTACGCGTCGACCCGCTACTCGGCCAGGTACGGGTCACCCGCATGCTCGGAGCCTTCGACCCCGGGCGCGTCCTCAACCGCAGAACGATCCGCAGCCAGGTCATCGGCGGCTTCATCTGGGCGGTCGGCTTCACCCTCACCGAACACACCCTGCTCGACACCCAGGACGGCCGGTTCGTCAACCGCAATCTCTCCGGCTATCTGATCCCCGTCAACGCCGACATCCCCGACATCCAGGCCCTCTTCATCGACCGGCCGGACCCGAGCAGCCAGGCTCTCGGCGCCCGTGGATTCGGCGAGACACCGATGTGCGGCATGACCGCTGCCCTCACCAACGCCGTCTACCACGCCACCGGGCGCCGTATCCGCGACCTGCCCCTCACCCAGGACAAACTCATCGCGAGCACATCATGAACGACGTCTGGCAGCAGTTGTACCGCCGGTCGAATTCGGAACACGCCGACTGCCCTGGCCACCGTCGTCTCCGCCACCGGCTCGGCGCCCAGGCAGCCCGGAGCCGTCATGATCTGCACCCCACAGGGGAAGGTCATCGGCAGCGTGTCGGGGGGCTGCGTGGAAGGAGCCGTGGACGACAGGGCCCAGGAGGCACTGCAGTACGGCACGACAGTGCCGGAACGCTACGGAATCAGCGACGACGCCGGTGCGATCGGCCTGACATGCGCCGGCACCATTGAGATCCTTGTCGAACGCGTCGACCGCTCCTCCTTCCCCGAATCGGAGGCACTCCTCACCCATCGACGGGCCGGCACCGCCGTCACGCGCTGTCCATGATGATCAGCGACCTCAACGACTCCGACAACACCTTCGTGGTCGTCCAGCCCGACGAGGACGACCTCCTGTGGTTCGCCTCAGTGGCCGTCCTGGACGAAGGCGGTTACGAGATCGTCCGCCGCGACACCACCCGCAGAGGATGACCGCAAGCGGTTTCTCGAGGCGTGGAGCAACGCCTGAGTGGACACCGGCCGGCGACGCGCGTCGAACACTCACCTCCTTTCGCGGTTCGGGTGGTCGGGCGGCCCGAGTCTGGGGCATCGTCGTATCGACACGCCGCCGGGACGCATTCGGGCGCGATCGGCCAACTGGAGGGGTGCGATGAGTGCGAGCGAGCGTGAGACGTACACGACACCGGAGTTCGGTACCTCGCACGAAGGCGCGGTCGGTGTGCTGCTGGCCGACGGCACCGTTCCCGAACCGCTTTACTACGACGCGATCAGCGGCCCCTGCGGAAGGTGGGTGTCGCAGTGGAGCGCCTACGACGGCAACAGCCTCGTCAACGCGCCGAGGGCGGCGGCGCTGCGCGCGGTGTGCTCCTGCGGCTGGACGGGTCCGCAGTACCCACTGGACTGGGATCAGATCGGTGATCAAGACCTCTCTTGTGCGGGAGCGGAGACAGCGGCAACCTGCGTCAAGGACTGGGACGCCCACACCGCTGACGTGGAGCGGTCGGCCATTTCGCTGCCGTCCGAGTTGACCGCTCTGCTCGACCAGGTGGAGGAGAAGATCGAGTTACTGGGCATGTCCTCGCCTCTGGCGGCGTTGCGGGCGGTGCGCCGGCTGGAAGTGATCGCCGCGCAGGAGGCGTACTGGCCGACCGTTGAAATCAGCCGCACGGCCGACTATGCGCAGGCCGCTGCAGCCCTGGGGCTGAACAGCAACGCGGCCCGCGCCCTGGTAGACCGCTACCGCCGCAGCCGCCCCTAGCGAGGACGCGGCGGCCGGCGGACAGGCTCTGGCCGCGATGCGGAACGTCCTGCCCCGGCCAGTTGCGATGCCGGGGTCAGGACGTCTGCACGGGCGGCTGCCCGAGCCAGGTGATGGTGAGGACGGACAGGCGGCGCAAGGGGCGGTTCACCCAGTAGGTGAGGGAGAGTTGGCCGACGGCCACGTGACGGATGTCCTCGCCCTCGGGGGCGTCGGCGTCCCGCTGCCCGAAATCGCACGGGTCGCCGACGGCGGCGTCCAAGACGTCCCACACCATGTCTTCGACGTACTCGGGCAGGGTGGCGAGGGCCTTCGCGGCCGGGGTGGAGAAGCGGACCGCCTACGGCTGCTGTGCGGTCACCGGCGCTGCCCGCGCAGCTCCGCCATGTCGATGAAGCCGCTGTCGTCACAGCCGGAGGCGACGAACGCGTCGACGGCCGAGGCGGAGGCGAGGCGTCCCTGCCACTCCTGGAGGACCGCGTACAGGGGCGCGAGGGAGAACGTGCGCCGCGACGCCTTGAGCGCGGCCGCCCACTCCCGCTCGAAGGCCGGCACCCAGGTGTCCGCGCGGCGGTCGGCGAGCAGGTGTCCGCGCGGCGGTCGGCGAGCAGTTGGGCGAGGAGTTCGGCCGACGCCCCGGGCGCGGGGGGGGGGGAGGCAGTAACGGGTGCGTGGTCGGGCTGCGCGCTCATCCGGTCCTCCCGGCGGGTTCTGTCCTCACGGTACGCGCGCCGGGTAGCCGTGGATGCGGCCATCGGACAGATTCCTCCTACAGCACCAGGGCCTGGGCGAGGGCCGCAGCGCGCTCGCGCGTCGGATCGTCCTGCTGGTCCCAGGTGCCGGCGATGTGCTCCAGGAGGCCGGCCGCCGCGTCGAATACCGCATTGTCGGGGTTGTCGTCGCTGCGGGAGCGGAGCTGGCCGACGGCCTGGAGGATCAGGCCGACCGGGACGGGCGGCACGTCCTCGACGCTGTCGGCGCGAGGGCGGGGGGGTGGTGGTCAGTTTCAGGGTGTGTGTTCGTCGTCAGTGCGGGTGATCGCGGTGATGGTGTCGAGGTTCAGGCCGCTGGGCTTGCTGACTCGTTCCGCGCTGACGAAGTCCGGAAGGTTGCCGATCGCGGCGGCGACAGCGTCCCAGGCGTAGGCCCCGCCACGGGGGCCGTTCCCGGGGACCGGCTCCACGCCGGACAGGGGCAGGGCGTAGCCGGTACCGCCCGCGTCCCGGCACCAGAGGGCTGTGTCCCCGGGTGAGACGTCGTCGACGCTGCGGATGTGCGGACTGCGGCACAGCGCTTCGGCGATGCGGACGACGTCGTGGTCGGCGTCGGCCAGCGGACTCCTGTCGCGGTCGATGAGGTGGATGGGCGGTGAGCCGAAGCGCAGGAGTTGTCACCACCGCAGTCGGATGAGCTGGCGAATGGGATCGGCCGAAGCAGTCTGGTTGTCACAGACGAGGAAACCGACTTGTCACATACGCTCATTCAGCAGTCTTTTTGTCACTAGATGCGAAGAACGAGAACCTGCGGCTCGTCATGGCGGTTCTATGGGTCATGGCCGCTGCACGTGCTGGGCTGGGAAGGGCAGTCGAGGCCGCTGACATCGTGGTCTGGTCGGTCGCATCAGTGCATCTGGCGGGAGACTGCCGTGTGTCCCAACACGCCGAGCAGAGGTCCTCATTGGCCCAGGCCCGGAATCGTCGGGTCGCAGAAGACAGGTGATGGAAAATGCGAGACGAGGCCGCCAAGCGGGTCGAGCTGGTCTTCTCCCTCTTCGACGCCAACGGCAATGGAGTCATCGACTCCGACGACTTCGATCTGATGACCGGCCGTGTTCTGGAGGCGGCGGACGCTTCGGACGACGCCGCCAAGGCCGCCATCCGGGCCGCGTTCCGCCGCTACTGGACGACGCTGGCCACTGAACTGGACGCCGATGGCAACGGTGTGATCACCGTGGACGAGTTCCGTCCGTTCGTGCTCGACCCCGAGCGTTTTGGTCCCACGATCGCCGAGTTCGCCGAGGCCCTCTCCGCACTCGGCGACCCCGACGGGGACAGCCTGATCGAGCGCCCCCTCTTCGTATCGCTGATGACGGCGATCGGCTTCGAGGAGGCGAACGTCCACGCCCTCTTCGACGCCTTCGGCCCAGACGCCGAGGACCGCATCACCGTGGCTACGTGGGCCGCCGGCATCAAGGACTACTACATGCCGGACCTGGCCGGCATCCCGGGTGACCAGTTGGTGGCCTCCCGAGCCGTCTGACACGGTCCGTCAGCGGCTTTCCGGCCCTGGGCGGCACCGCTACGACGTGACCGAACTGCCGCTTCCATCGGGACGCGTCCCACCGAGCGGGGCCTGCGACAGGCGCCGCCCTCAGCCTGCGGGCGGACGTCGTCGTGAGCGTTGCGGGCATCAGGGCGAGGGCTTGTGCGCGAACACCCACCGGTTTCCCTCCAACGCATCGTTGGGCTCGGGCAGCGGGCCCCGTCGGTACCGGCGGGTGAAGTCGAAGGGTCTGTGCATCGAGGTGGACCAGCCCTTGACCGTCAGGCTGCCCGCGGAGTCGGGGCGTGGTCCCTTGTCGAAGAGGCGGAGCAGGTCGATGCCGATCTGTTCTCGCGTCGCCGTGTAGATCGGGCTGTCGCGGTACTTCAGCAGGTCCTTTTCCAGCTTGGCTTCGTAGGCCAGTGCGCTGCCTTCGGGGGTCAGCCGGTCCACAGTGTCGATGAGGTACGTCTCGGTGGGGCCTGGCAGGTAGAAGAGGAGTCCCTCGGCCAGCCAGACGCTCGGTGCGACCGGGTCGAGGCCGGCGGTGGTCAGCGCGGTGACCCAGTCGGCGCGCAGGTCGACCGGTACGGGGACGCGCTTCACCCTGGGGGTGGCCGACAGGTCCTTGAGCACCTGATGCTTGAACGCCAGCACGCCCGCTCTGTCGATCTCGAAGACCACGCAGTCGGACGGCCAGTCCAGGCGGAAGGCGCGGGTATCCAACCCCGCGCCCAGCAGGACGACTTGGCGGGCGCTCGTACGGACCGACCGGAGGAGGAAGTCATCGAGAACCCTGGTCCGCAGGCCGAAGTAGCGGGCGAACCGCCCCCACAGCGGGTTGCCGTCGCCGTCCGGGACCTGCTGGATGCGCACTGGCCAGTCCGCGCACGCCGGGGCGGCGCGCACGAAGTGTTCCGCGTAGATGTCCTGGGCCAGGCTGTCGTGGCGGTGGGTCTCGATCGCCCGTGCCGCGGCGACCAGGAGGGCGGTCAGCCCCACGCCTGCGTCCATGCCTTCCGCGTCCGTGTGCTGCGGTGCCGCGCCGACCATGTTTCCTCCGTTGGTGGGAGTGGGAAGTGCGAGGTGCCTGCTTGCCGGATGCGGCGTGCCTGGTCATCGGCTTTTTCCCGCCGGAAGGAGTACGGGTTTGACCACGCGGCCCGCGTCGCAGTCGCGTTCAGCCTCGTTGATGTCGGCCAGTGGGTAGGTGCGGATCATCTGGTCGAAGGGGAAGCGTCCGGCCTGCCACAGCCCGGTCAGCCGGGGTATCAGCAGTCCGGGTACGGCGTCCCCTTCGCAGATGTGGCGGATGTTGCGGCCTCGGTCCAGCGTGCCCGGGTCGAGCGGCAGCGCGGTGTGGAGCCGTGCCACCAGGCCGAGGCTGCCGGCCGGGCGCAGTGCCCGGAGCGCGTCGTTGATGAGTGGGGACGAGGCCGTGGTGTCCAGCGCGTACTGCGCGCCGCCGTCGGTCAGCCGCCGGATCTGCTCGGGCAGTCCGGCCGTTGCGGCGGGCAGTGGGATCGCGCCGAACCGTTCGGCCAGGGCCAGCCGCCCGGGATGCCGGTCGACGGCCACGGTCAGCGCCCCGGCGGCGGTGGCCGCCATCACCGCGGCCAGGCCCACCGCTCCCGCGCCGAAGACCGCGAGGGTGTCGCCGGGGCCGACGCCTAAGGCGTTGAGCACAGCTCCGGCGCCGGTGAGGAAGCCGCAGCCGAGCGGCCCGAGCAGTTCGATGGGCAGTGCGGGGTCGACGCGGACGGCGTTGCGGGCCGGGACGAGCGCGTACTCGGCGAACGAGGACTGGCCGAACCAGCGGGGGGCCAGCGCTCCCCCGGTCGCGTCGGTGAGCCGCGGCGCGTCCTCCTCGCGTCCTCCGAAGAGGTTGAGGGAGGCGAAGGAGTCGCAGTAGGCGGGGGCCGCGCCGCGGCAGTTGCGGCAGTGTCCGCAGGAGTCGAAGCTCAGCACGACGTGGTCGCCGACGCCGATCGCGGTGTCCGGGCCGCCGCCCGTCCGCACCACGACCCCGGCCCCCTCGTGGCCGAGGACCGCCGGCAGCGGGCTGCGGCCGGCCGATCGCCGGACCGCGAGATCGGTCCTGCACATCCCGCAGCCCGCGATCTCGACCAGGATCTCACCGTCCGCGGGTTCCGTGCGCAGGGTCACCTCCTCCACCGTGAAGGGGCCCTCGTACGAGCGCAGTACGGCCGCCTGGCATCTCATCGACAGACCTCCTGCAGGCGGTGGACGACGAACGGCCGGAATTTGCCGTAGAGCCCCCACGGCCCGCCGGCGACGCTGACACCGCTGTTCTTGATGCCTGCGAAGGGCTGGGCGAGGGACAGTTCGGCGTGGTGGTCGATCCAGGCCGCGCCGCATTCGAGCCGTTCGGCCACCGCCCCGGTCCGGTCGAGATCAGTGCCCCATACGGAGCCGCCCAGGCCGAAGCCAGTGCCGTTGGCCGGGTCGACGGCTTCGTCGAGGCTGCGGTACGGCAGCACCGGCGGGACCGGCAGGACCGGTCCGAACTGTTCCTCGGGCACCACCGGGCTGCCGGGCGGGACGTCGGTAAGGATTGTGGGAGCGAAGAAGTAGCCGGGCCCGTCCAGCCGATGGCCGCCGGCCGCCGTCCGGGCCCCCTCCGCCAGGGCCTGCTTCGTGACCTGCGCGACCTTGGCCAGATGAGGGGCGCTGTCGACCGGGTCCAACCGGGTTCCAGGGTCCAGGCCGGGACCGACGGCGACGGTCTTCGCGCGCTGGGTGAAGGCTTCGACGACTTCGGCGTGGAGCTGGACCGGGGCGTAGACGCGTGCGATCGCCAGGCAGACCTGCCCGCAGTTGCGGAACGCGGCCCGGAACAGCCGGTCCGCGATCCGGTCCGCGATCCGGTCCACGTCGACGTCGTCCAGCAGGACGGCGGCGTCGTTGCCGCCCAGTTCCAGGGTGACCCGGGCGAGCGGGGCCGCCACCGCTTCGGCGACGGCCCGCCCGGTGGGCACCGACCCGGTGAAAGTGACGTGGCGGATGCCCGGTTGGGAGACGAGGCGGGCGCCGAGTGGTTCGCGGCCGGTGACGACGGTCAAGACGTCCTCGGGCAGGGCGGTGGCGAGGACGGAGCCGAGCAGTCGGATGGCGAGGGGGGCGAACGGGGAGGGTCTGAGGACCACGGTGTTGCCCGCAGCGAGCGCGGGTGCGAGCTTCGCCGCCGCGAGCTGGAGGGGAAAGTTCCACGGCACGATCGCCGCGACGGACCCCAGTGGTGGCCAGAGACTCTCGCTGCGCACCGGCCGACCGCCGACGATCCGCCGGGTTCTGGGGGCCGGGTCGGCGAAGTAGCGCAGGCGGGCCGCCGTACGGGCGACCTCCGCGTACGACTCGGCCAGGGGCTTGCCCTGTTCCCGGGTGAGCGACTGAGCGAGGTCATCGCCGACCGCCTCCACGGCGTCGGCCGCCACGCGCAACGCAGTGGTGCGTACGGCAGGGTCGGCCCGCCAACCGTGCCAGGCCCGGTGGGCCCGGTCGACCACGGCGTCCAACTCGTCCGGCTGCTGGTCGGGGGCCTCGTCGAACATCTCCCCGGTCGCCGGGTCGACGACGCCGAAACACGCGGGGTGCCCGGGAACGCGATCGGACTCGGATATCGGCATGCCAGTGATCAGTTCACCGCGGGGACGCCGGCCGCGTGCTCCCGGGCCTGCCGCTCCATCTCCGCGCGGAAGGCGGCCACCAGATGCGGCTGAATCCTTCCAGCGTTGCGGTCGCCACCCTCGCAGACCGCTCCGCGCACCCCCACGATGTCCGTGCCGATGCGGGTCAGCGGAGCGAGGTCGGTCTGCCTGACACTGCCCGCGAGGCAGGCGAGCAGACCGGACGCGTGGGCCAGCCGGACGAATTCGGCACAGACGTCCGGCGGAACATGGTCGAACAGCCGCGACCCGTCCTTGACGGCGGTATCGAGCATGGCCGCGTCGGCGCCGGATCGAGCGGCGATGTCGGGCAGGGCGAGCGGGTTGACGGAGCCGATGCGGTGAGCGTCGGCGTATCCGGAGGCAACGACGAGCGCTTCGGGGCGGTGGTCCTTCACCGCGCGGACGACCGCACGCATGACCTCGATGCCCTGATCGGGCGTCGTGCACCCGTAGAGGCCGACTTTGATGTACGTGGCTCCCGAGACGACCGCGCCGAGCGCAGCCTGGGCCACCGTGCCGGGCTTGTACGGGACATCCCCCACGGTCGCGGACACCGGCTTGTCCGCCGGGACCACGTCGCGGATCTCCCTGATGACCCAGGGGAAGTTCGCGCCGAGAGAGCCCTCATCAGGCTTCTTGACGTCGACGATGTCGAGGTGCTCCGCAGCCTTCGCACAATCGAGAGCCTCCTCGACACCGTCCGGGGAGATGAGAAGCAACACCCTGACCTCCTTCGCCGCCAGTCCGCCCGGCGGGACAGGGGACTGCGGATCACCTGGCTCATGTGCGGAGCCCTCATCATTTCCGTCACCTTGAGGACGCGGAAGGGCGCACAGAGTATCCATAGGGTGGTCATGCCCACGTACAGTGCGCCGTGCATACCAGAGCGAACAGCCATGTACCTGCGAAGGACAGGCGGAGAACGGCGCGGCCGCGATCCTTGCGCAGACGTGGCCGGCTGGGAAACACAGGGCGCCCGCCGGGGCCGGCGTCACAGCTCGGTGGACGACTTCGACACCGTTGGCAGCGACTCCCGCTCCTCGCTGGCCTCCACCTCGAAGCATGATGGTCACCCCGGGCCGCTGCCGCACGTACCGACGAACGTCCGGAACGTGCGCACAGCCACCTCGCCGTCGGCCCAGGCCCCCTCGATCGCCGGCGTCTCAGGCGCGGCGGAGCCGGGAACGTTCAGATCAGCCGGCTCGTCGGTCGCGCCGTGGTCGTGGGCGGTGGCCCATTCCCCTTGCGAGCCGGGCGGGCAGACGCGTGCCGTGCCACCGCCTGCGCCAAGGCAGCCCGGCACGGGCGGTTGCACTCGTGCGCACCGCGCAGGACTAGAACCTGTCACGTATCACGCCGCCATGATCCACGAACCTGATGATCTTCGAAAGCGGACCCTGGAGCCGGACGAAGGCGGCGGGGGTTCCGGGACCCGTCCCGGTCTGGTGACGGTACACCTCGGCTACCGACGCACCATCCAAGCGAAAGGGAGTCTGATGAGCAGACTTTTCGGTGCTCTGGCGCTTTCCGGCGTGACGCTGGCCGCTTTGGCGGTGGCCCCGTCCGCTTCCGCGCAGGACGACAGCCAGACCAGGCGGTCCGCGGCCACCTGCTACGCGAAATCCTGCCAGGGGCAGGACCCGCAAACGACCGGGTGTGCTGCCGATGCCTTCTCCCCCGACACCAAGTACATCGACGGCAGGAAGCTCGAACTGCGGTACAGCCCGACCTGTCGGGCGGCATGGGGGCGTATCAGCGGCGGCGGCCAAGACTACGTGTCCATCCACAGCAGCTCGGGGGCGGAGTACTGGAACAGCCCCGTCTATCACTCGTACACGGCCATGGTCAACGACGCGGGCCTGATCGCCTGGGCCTGCACGACGGTCGGCGCTGACACGTGCACGCACGTCTATTAGCGGAAGGCAGCGGCGTGATCGGCCGGCGCGCTGAGGTCCTGGCGCTCCCGGCCGCGGTGTGACCGGCTGATCCGTGCCGACCCGGCCCGCCCACACTGTCCTCGGTGGTGAGGCTCGCGCCGGGGTGGGCGGGTCGGTAGGCCGGAACGCACCGCCCGGTGCGCAGTCGCGCCGGCGGACCAGGCGGTGCGAGAGCCAGGCGAGCCCGGTGTCCGGCTCCGGTTCTTCCTCGACCTGCACCAGGACACCGACACCGATATGGCCGGCCCGGGTGCCAGTCATCCCCGGTGACGTGGACCCTGCCGGAACCGATGCTCACCACAGCCGTCGACAGTCCCAGCCTGCCTGGGGGGAACGGCGGCCGAACCCAAGTGGGACGGTTCTCCAGACGCTTTGTATGTGTCTCGAAGAAACCTGCGAGGCAGGTCGAGGCGTACGTGTAGCTCCGAGAGCGTCGTCAGAACGGTGGTACGACGCCTGGCCCCGTCGTTACGCCTGATCGGTGACTCCTCACTCCGAGCCGTAGTACAGCCGGAGGAACTCCTCCATCGCCGCGTCGACGCCGGCGCGGTCACCGGTGGCGAGCAGGTCCAGCAGCAGGCCGCGGACGGTGGCGAGTCCCAGCCTGGCCCGGTTCCGGGCCAGGGCAGGGTCCGCCCCTGCCCCGACCTCGGCGGCCACGAGCGGCTCCAGCCAGTCCGTCACCAGTCCTTCGAGGACCGGGGCGGCCTCGGGGCGGCCGCGCAGCGCGTGCCCGCAGATTTCGAAGAAGAGCCGCTGCTGACCGGCCAGCCGAGGGGCTGTGAGCTGCCGCCACAGCAGCCGCGCGACATCGGCGGGCGAGAGACCGGGCTCCAGGCGGAGCCGGGACAGCACGTCGCGCTGGCGTCGCTCCGACGTCCGGACGATCTCGACCAGCAGCTTTTCCTTGGAGCCGAAGTAGTGGATCAGCATGCGGTGGCTGACGCCGATCGCGGCGCCCAGCCTGCGCAGACTCAGGTCCGCGATGCCGTGTTCTGCGACGTGGTCGACAGCCGCGTCCACCAGTTGTGCGCGCCGGGTCCCGTGCGCGCCTTGCTCGGCCTCGCCCTCGGGATGCGAGTCGTCCATGGTCACCACGTCACGACTGTACCAATCGGCACAGGGCGCATGTACCGTGCGGTACATGAAGTCTGTCACCGTGTCGATCGACGTACCTCAGACTCCCGAGCAGGTCTACGGCTTCCTCGACGTCATGGCGAACCACGAGCGGTTCACCGACCACTACCTGACCAACTGGCGCTTCACCGGCCCCGCCAGCGGCATCGGATCGTGCGCCACCGTCACCGCCGCGCTGGGCGGCACGAAGACCGACGTCACCATCGATGTCGTCGAGGCCGAGGCCCCTCGGCGCATCGTCGAACGCAATGTCAGCGCGGCCGGCCGACGGCAGGGCCGCGGTACCTACACCATCGAACCGCTGCCCACCGGCGGGGCCCGCGTCTCATTCACGTACACCTGGGTACGCGCCCCGCTCACCGACCGGCTGCTGGCCCCCGTCGTACGGGCCACGATGCGGCACGCCAATCGCATGGTCATGCGACGCCTGGCCACCGAGCTGGTTTGCAACGACGTGTCCGCCGCCGAATCCTGACGGAGGTAGGTGCCACCCCTTCCCCCGGCGCAGGCCAGACACCCACCGGGGCCCTGCCCTCGGGCACGGACTCCTCAAGCCGGCGCTGCGTCCAAACCAGTGCACACGCCTGGTCGTGGCGCAGGCCGCGCGCATACCGGCCTCCCCGCCCCGAGGAGACACCCCACCGGTACGCCGAAGGCCCGAGCCAAGGGCAGAACGAATCCGGCAGAAGCTGTGCGCAGATGTCTCATGAGACATGGCCCAGTCCGGACAAGGACGGCTTTCGCGCGGGGCTGTCCGTCGACGCGGGCCGGGTCGTACTGCGCTCCAGGAACGGCACCCGGACGGCACCGGCGTTCCCGGAGGCCGTCGCCGCGACCGCGCAGCTTCCCGACCCGTCGGCCTTCGACGGCGAGCTGATCTATGGGAATCAGGCCGGCTCGCCATCTCCCGGCTGCACAGGCCGGCTGCGACATCCCGCGCGCCGGCACCGCGTCCGCCCCGCCCCTCTCTCCCGCCGGCGTTCCCCGCTGGACGCCGCCGGGGGATCGGCAGCGCGGCGCGGCGGGCCCCGGTCGACGCGCAACCGGCTGAGCGCGCCCGGTTTCCCGGCCGCGGCCGTACCGCCCGTCCCGCCCGCCCTTTACTCCTTCACTCCGGCCAGGGACACGGGCCAAGCGGCCGCCACGGGGATGTCAGCACTCCGGTCACGGCGGAATTCGCTCGGTGACTTGCGCGAGCACGGAAAATAGTCCGTCAGGCCGCGCGACAGGGGGGCGCATCACCGAACGGGTGTCGCCCCGGGTGGACGGAGGGCCAGCAGGGAGGGCACGGCCTCCGGCGCGGCGAGCCGCAGCAGTCCGTAGCCGATCCCGGCGACCCCGGTCATCAGCGAGGGGCTGTGCACCCCGCTCGGCATGCCGCACACCCAGCCCCGCGCCTCCAGCGCGTCCAGGGTCACGGCGGCCTGCCGCAGTGCCGTGTCCGCCGCCGCCCCGCCCGCCAGGAGCAGCGGGTCCAGGTTGCCCAGGTCGCCGTGGCAGAGGGAGAAGTTGTGCCCGAAGCCGTCGCGGGCCACCGTGGCCAGGGCCACCGCGCGTTCCTGGCGCAGCCGGGCGTCGTCCAGCTCCGCGCACAGCTCCACGCGGGCCAGGGCGATGCCCGCCGCCCCGTGGCACCAGAGCACGGGGAGGGACGCGGAGGCGCCGGGCGAGCCGTCGGCGCGTACGTCGCGCCAGTTGGCGGCCTGCGCGTCGAAGAGGGTCCGCTCGTACTCCAGCGCCTCCCGGGCGAGGGCGGCCAGCCGCCCGTCACCGAGCAGGCTCCCGGCCCTGGTGAGCGCCCAGGCGATGCCCGAGGCTCCGTGGGCGAACCCGGCCAGTGGCCGGTCGGCCGTGCCGGCCAGCGCGCGGGGCAGCCAGCCGACCCCGCCGCCGGGCTGCGGGGCGGCCCGGTCCGCGAGCCGCCCGGCACAGCGGGCGAGGGCGTCGGTGACCGCGCCGGAGGGGTGCACCGCTCCCCAGGCGGCCAGTCCGGCGATGGTGCCCGCGCAGCCGTCGATGACGTCGAAGGACTCGTCCTCGGCGGCGGTGGCGGCGGCCCGTTGGACGAGGGTGTCGGCGAGCGCGGTCAGCCGGGCGTCGGAGCGGCGGGCGGTGAGGTGGGCGAGGGTGTAGAGGATGCCTCCGGTGCCGGTCAGGCCGCCGGTGAGCCGGCCGGCTCGGCGCCCGGCCTGGTGGCGGAGGGTGACGCCGGCGGCTTGGGCGGCGTTCCGGTACGTCGTCTCGCCCGTGCGGAGGGCGAGGTGGTGGAGGAAGAGGGCGATGCCCGCGGTGCCGCTGTAGAGGTCGGGGCCGAGTTCCGCGGGGGCCCAGCGGCCGGGCGGGGTCCAGTTGGGACCGATCCAGGCCAGGTCGGTCGGCCCCCGGTAGGCCCGGCGGAGCAGGTGGTCTGCGGCCTCGGCGGCCTTGGCCAGGGCGCGGGCGCGGATCGCCCCGGGGTCCGGGTCCGGGGCCGGGGCCGGGCTGTCCGGGCGGAGGGCGGTGGCCTGCGGGCGGAACGGTTCGCTCGTACCGGTGGCGGTGGTCACCGACAGGCGCAGAAGCTCGCGTTGGCGGGCGAGGTCGGCGGGGCCCAGGCAGTCGAGCTTGTCGAGCACGGTGTCGAGCGCGGGCCGGTCGACGACGGAGGGGATGAGGGCTCCGGTGGAGGCGCGGGCGTCGACGCCGTCGGGGCGGAGGGTGAACAGGGGGACGTCGTTGTTCCACAGGTCGGCGCGTTCGTGCGCGAGGAAGGCGCCGGCGCTCTCCTCCCAGGCCGCCAGCGCCCACAGCCGGTCCAGGTGGCGGTCGTGGTCCAGGGCGTCGCGCAGCAGGTCCGGGTGGTCACCGGCGGCGAGCAGGCTGCGGTACTCCAGCGTGTCGCGGCGCAGCAGCCGGGTGTGGTCGGCGGCGAAGGCCCGCAGCAGGCGGCGCACCCCCGGTCTGGCCCGCGCCATGATCCGGTACGCCTCGGTGAACCCGGCGTCGAGGTCGTCGGCGAAGTCCGCCGGCTCCAGGGGCCGGCCGGCGGGGAGGGGCCGGCTGTCGACGCCCTGGAGGTTCATCGGCCGGTACGCGATGCGCATCCGGTCGGTGCCTTCGCCGTCCACGTACGGCACGGTGCGGGGCGGTGCCTGGTCCGGGTCCCAGCCGAGGGCCGACACGTCCGCGCCGCCGTTGCCGCCCTCATCCCACACCCGCTGGGGCAGCAGTCCGGACCGGAGCACCGAGTGGGCGGCGTCGTGGCGCGCCAGGCGTTCGGAGGGGGACAGGTCCTTGGCGGGTTCGCGCAGGTCGGGGTGGAAGAGCGCCTCGCAGTCGACGAGTACGGGCTGGTCCCCGTGGGCGATGAGGTTCTGCGCGTGGCAGTCGACGGCGTCCAGTACGTAGAGCACGGCGGCGAGTGTCCCGGCGCGGTGGTAGAAGGCATGGAGTTCGGCCGCGTCCCGGCAGTGCCTGGCCGCCACGTGGGCCACCCAGCCGTAACCGTCCCGGGGCAGGTGGGTGACCTCCAGCAGCGGCAGCCGCAGCCGGGGGTTGAGCCAGCGCAGCAGGTCCTGGAAGTGGAGGTCGACGTCGAGCGGGCGGGGCTTGTAGACGATCCGGGTGCCGTTGTCGAAGCGCAGGGCGGTGACGGTGGCGCCGCCCCGGTGGGCGTCGCCGAGGCCGGTGCGTATCCCGGTCAGGCGGCCCAGGGGTACGCCGGGGGAGAAAGTGCGGGAGACGTCGGGCAGATCGGCCGCGAGGCGGCGTACGAGGGCGAGGTGGGTGTCGGTCCACTGCTCGGCGGCCACCGTGAGGCGGCGGGCCAGGACCGGGTACTCGGCGAGGATCTGGACGGCCCGCGCGGGGTCGGCGAGGCGGCGCACGAAGCCGCGGTAGCGCTCCTGCGGGGTGGCACCGGTCAGTCGGCCGGTGAGCCGGGCGACCTCCAGTTCCACGATCATGGTGCGTACGGCCATGGTGTGGGCGGGGGCGGTCAGGGACGGCAGCAGGTGGGCGGTGATCTCCTCGGCAGTGCCCAGCGGGGTGGGGCCGAGGGCGGCGATGCCCTGGCGCAGCCGGTCGCGGGCGGCGGTGAGCAGCGGGGCGACCAGGGTGGCGAAGGCGTCCCGGTCGGGGATCTCGACGGCGGGGGCGGGCGGGGGTTCCTCGAAGACAGCCGCCAGGCGGCGCGCCCACGGCTCCTCGGCGCCCAGCCGTTCGGCCAGGGCTTCGGCGGGCTCGGTGAGCAGTTCGCGCAGGAGGCCGGGGTCGAGAAAGTCCGCTGCCAGCCGCCTTTCGAACCAGCCGTCCTGATCGAACGGGCGTTGTGCCCGCCAGCGGGCCAGTACCCGGTCGGCGCGCCCGCCGAGGGAGGCGTCGGTGACGGTGGCCCGGCCCCGGCGGCTCAACGGGACGGCGCGGGCGGCGGCCAGACGCAGCGGGGACGTGTCCACCACGGCGGTACCCCCTGGGGTCGGCTCGTACCGCGCGCCGCACCCCACGAGGGTGCGGCGCGGCGGGCGGTCGGGTCAGTAGCTGCACATCCGTGCGCAACTGGAATAGGACTCACAGGTACTGGCCGCCTGCCCGGCGGACACGTAAACCTCCTCGGCCGGGTTCCCGGCCGGATGGTCCGGGAACTCCCGCGCAAGACTCAGCCGGAAGTCCTCGTCCTTGAGGGCACGGACTCGCTCTGCCGTGGTCAGCACGGCGCCTCCCCAGGTCAGTTGATGTTCCCGCATGGCCGTTCGGACGGCTCATCATGGCAGCGATGCCCTCACCGCACCAGGGGCGTCGATCAGGGTTCCACCGCCCCCCGTCCACCTGCCCGGGGGCCGCACCGACGCGCACCGTCAGAACACCACCCGGCAGTGCGTGCGCGGCCATCGGCTTCCTGAGCGGCCCGTACCGCGAGGAGCCGCGCGCCTGTCACGCGCCGCCGCGTGCGGTACTTCGTACGGGGCCACGGACGCCAGGAGTGGTGCAAGCCCTCCTGCCGCAACCGGGCCCGCGCCACCCGCCACCGCCGACGGGCTGTCGCCCAGGAGATCGAGGTCAGCCAGCGGTCGGTGGAGCGCTACCGCAAGGGCGAGCGCAAGCACCCGCCCAACGTGATCGCGGACCGGGATCGACGCGGCCGTACGGGCGCACTGGCAGCCTCTGGCGCGCAGGCGCCGGCAGAACCAGACCGCCACCACACACGGGATCACCGTGGAAACCCGAACCCGGCTCAGCTACAGCACACCCACCGACACCACCGAGACGCTCATCGTCGTGCCCGGCGGCGGCATCCATGCCCAAGGGCTGCCGCAGGACGGCCCGCCCGATCAGCTAGAGACTCTTGTCGAGCGTGTGCGCGGACCGTTGCACGTCGCCTCCGCCCGACGACCGAACCATCCGGGTGCCCATCGGACACATCGAGCGTCAACAGATCTTCGCGGACGGCACGATCCATGTCGACCAGGACCCGCCCACCCACGCTCCGGCCGTCGCCCCGGTCTGGAACCAGGGCATTCCCGAGACGACCGGTCTGCTGGCCACCGTCCGGGCAGCCAGCGCCGGAAACCCGGCCTGACCCGTCGGCACGGTCAGCGGGCTGAGCGCGGTGACGGCGTCGCCGGGCGCGGTGACGCACATGATCTCCAACCAGAGCTGGACACCGACCGGGGCGAGGAACCGCCGACGGCCCCGACCGTGGCGGACGTCCACCAGGGCGACGGCGGCATACCGGCCGGCACCGGGCCATCGGACGGTCGCCTTCGCGTCCGCCGTGGTGCGCTCCCAGTCCTACGCGCCGGATGCTCGCAAATCCTCGTTCGTTGTCTCGCCTTGAGCCGTCCAGGTTCGAATTCCCTGCGAACACTTTGACGATCGCCGGTGTCGAGGTCCGCCGCGACTGACTCGATCGGGGCAATCCGGGCTGCTCGTCATCTGCACGTCGTCGCGCGGCGCGCTCGATCCCGCCGCGGCCTTGGCGGAGCCGGACTCTCGTGGGTCGCATGGTCGGCCGTTGCCGTGCCCCGGGTCGGGCCCGGACCGTCCGGGTGTTCTCCTCGTGGGCCGCCTCGGGGCGTGCCGTCGCGGACCGGGCCCCGATGCGTGCGCGGACCTCGGCGAGCGTGTCCGGGCCGAGCCGTCCCGGTGCCACGCCCTCACACCACGTCGGACGGGGCCGCCGCCAGATGGGTGGCGTCGCCGATGGATCGGACGACCATCCGATCGTCCTTGACGGCGAGGACGGAGACGCTGGTCAGCGGCAGGATCATGTCGAGCTGCCCCCAGCCGAGGTTCATCAGGCTGCCGAGCAGGATGACCAGCGCGGAGTCATGGCCGACCACCGCCACCCGGGTGGTTCCCTCAGAAGCCGGCGGAGTGCCCGCGACGGCTGCCGCGATCGCCTCCCGCATGCGCTCGGCGACCTCCTTCTCCGGCTCGGGGAACGGGTACACGCCAGGCGGTTTGAGCTCGCTGGGCCGTCCGTCGTCCCAGTCGGTGCGCACCTCCCGCAGCCGTGGATCGGTGTGGACACGCAGCCCGTGCTCGGCGGCCACGACCGAGGCCGTTTGCTGGGCACGGTGGGCGCCGCTCGCCCACACACCGTGCAGGGGGACCCCGGCCAGCCGCGCCGCCAGGTACCTCGCCTGTGCTCTGCCCCTGTCCGACAGCGCCGGGTCGCGCGGGTCGCCCTCGTAGTTCTCAAGGCCCTTGTAGGAGTCGGCGTGCCGGATCAGCCAGACCTCACTGACACCGGGGACTCCTACGAGGTAGCGCTCGTACACCGAGCGCATGACCTGAAGAAAGCTCTCGCGTCCGTCACTCACCACGTTCTCCGTATCCGTGCTCGGCGGTTCAGGCGGGGATGTTGCGGCATTCGATGACGGCCCACACGTCGCCCGCCACGTGGATGCCCACGATCTCGAAGCCTGCCCGCGCCAGCAGGTCCTCCCACTGGGCGCGGGTGCGGTGCTCGCCCTCGACCAGTACCAGCATGTCGAGGTCCAGCACCTTGCCGAGCTCCCCCGTCTCCCCGATGACCGAGTCCAGGAGGAGCAGGCGAGCCTCGGGGGTGTCGCCCATGGCCTGGTGGATGCGTGAGAGCAGCCGTACGGCGTCCGCATCCGCCCAGTCCTCCAGCACTCCGCGCAGGACGTACGCGTCGCAGCCGGCGGGCAGTACGTCGAAGAAGTCTCCGATCCGTACCTCGACGCGGTCGGTCAGCCGCCGCGACGCGAGGAACTCACGGGCGCTCTCGGCCACGGCGGTTCCGTCCACGAGCACCCCGGTCGCCGACGGAACCGCCGCCAGCACACCACTCAGGAACTGGCCACGGCCGCCGCCGATGTCGGCGAAGCGGGAGAACTGGGAGAAGTCGAAGGCGGACAGGAAGTCTTCGGCGAAGTACTGGCCGAATTCCACCATCGCCGCGTCGAACTCGTCGCGCACCTCCTTCTTCTCGGGGCGGGCGAGGAAGTCGTACAGCGGTTCCCGGTGGCGCAACTGGAACGCCGGGACTCCCCTGCGGACGGACTCCACCAGGTCGCCGTAGGCGGCGAGGACGTCCGGTTCGGCGAAGAACGTCGTCATGCCGCGCATGCCGCGCGGGTGGTCGCAGCGCAGCAGCTCGCCCATCGCGGCGAGTCCGAAGCCGTCGTCCGCTTCCTCGGTCAGGGCGTCGACAGCGGCCGCCGCGCGCAACAGTCGGCGCAGCCTGTCCGGGTCGGAGCCGGTCGCCGCCGCCAGGTCCGCGGCGGAGCGCGGGCCCTCGGCGAGGAGATCGGGGATGCGCAGTTTGGCCACGGCGTGGAGCACGAAGGCCACTTTGAGATCGACGTTGTACTGATAGAGCCGCCTCGCCGCGGTCCGTTCCGGGTTCTGGATCGATTCCGGCTGCATGCGTCCTCTCTCGGCAGGGGGCTCGTCAGCTTCGGCGCAGGGACGTGAGGTACGCGCTCAGCATCCGGGCCGTGCGCTCAGCGCTCCAGATCCGCGCCACCTCGGGGTCCTCCGATGGCGCCGCGGCGGCGATGCGTTCGAGGACGGGCCGATGGAGCTGGCGCTTGGACAGGGCGTACACCTCGGGTGGGGTCGAGCAGAGTGCTTCGGTACGGCGCAGGGCCGCGGTGAGCAGGAGGCCGGGCTCGACGGTCTCGTGCACCAGGCCGATCGAGGCGGCCTGTTCGGGTGTGAGACGACCGGCGGCGAGCACCATCGTGTCCAGTGCCGGGCCGACGGCGTGGCGCATGACCTCCAGACAGGCCGTGGGGAACGGCACCCCGGCGGCGAGCTCGGTGAGCCCGATGGTCCCGCCGCACATCAGTCGCAGGTCGCAGGCGGCTGCCAGCACACACCCCCCGGCCAGGGCATGGCCGTTGAGCGCGGCGACGACCGGTCTCGGATGGCCGTACAGGGCGAGCGTGGCCTGATGCAGGGCGGGCAGGAACGACGCGACATACGTCGGGCCGCCGTCGATGATCCGTTTCAGGTCCACGCCCGCCGAGAAGCTGCTTCCGCTGCCGGTCAGCACGATGCCTCGGGCTCCGGCGGCCTTCGCCAGGGCTTCGGGGAGGGCGGTGAGCAGCTCCAGGTCCAGTGCGTTCACCGGTCCATGACGCAGGGTCAGGACGGCGATGCCGTCGTGGTCTGCTGTGTCGATCACCTGTCGGGCCCCCGTCGGTTCAGTCGTCGTAGCCGTCGAGGTCGGTCAGGAGGATCGTGGACACCGTGTAGGTGCCCTGTCCCGCCGCCACGAGTTTGCCGCTCTCGGAGTAGACGTCGCTGCGGGCGACGTAGATCGTTCTGCCTGCGGTCACCACCTCGCCGACGGCGTAGACGCCCTCCTTGCGGACCGGCCGGACCAGGTTGATGTGGTAGTCGACCGTCAGGACACTGTACGTCTCCTCCAGCGAATTGGCGGCCATGAACCCGGCGGTGTCGCCGACCTCGAAGAGCATGGCCGCGTGCAGGAAGTCCGCGTTCTGCGTCAGCTCCGGCTGAAACGGAATGGCCACCCGTGCGCGTCCGGCCTTCTCGATCTCGATCGTCTTGTCGAGGAACCGGGAGATCTTGCAGCGCATGCAGCAGCGGGTCAGCTTTTCGAAATGCGAGGACGCCGAACTCGTGGCGGCGGAACCGGTGGACGCGGAACTCAAGACGGTGCTCCTTGTGAGTGCGGTGGCGCGGCTAGGTGCGGGACACCACCAGACTGGCATTGATCCCACCGAATCCGAACGCGTTGATCAGACATCGTCGAATCGCTGTCCCGCGTGGCTCACGGGCGATGTCGACGTCGGCGAACGACGGATCGGTCCGGTCCAGTTTCACGGTGGGCGGCACGGTCTGATGGCGCAGCGCCATGAGCGAGGCGGCCAGATTCATCGGGCCGTTCGCGGCGAACGCGTAGCCTGTGTGTCCCTTGATCGAGGTGACGAGCGGCCTCCGGCGCGCGCCCGCCGTCGCGGCCCGTATCGCCTCCAGTTCGGCCGCGTCGCCCTGGACCATGCCGGATGCCTGCGCGAACACACAGTCGACCGCGTCCGGCGCCAGGGCGGCGTCGGTGAGCGCGTCCGCCATGCACCGCGTGATGTGGCGGCTCGACAGGCCCGTGATGCCTTCGCCGCCGCTGTTCGAGGCGAAGCCGGCCAGCTCTCCGTGGATCGCCGCGCCCCGCGCCTCGGCGTGCTCCCGTTCCTCCAGTACGAAGACCGCGGCCGCCTCCCCGACGATCATGCCGTCCCTGCGCTCGTCGAAGGGGCGGGGTGTCAGCTCGGGGTCCTCGCCACGGCTGAGCACCCGCATCGCCTCGAAACCGGAGTAGGTGATCGGCGTCGTCACCGCCTCGGCCCCGCCCGCGACCGCCCAGGTCAGGGTGCCGCAGCGGATGGCGCGCATGGCCTGCCCGAGCGCCTGAGCGCCGCCCGCGCAGGCCCCGGCGACCGTCACCTGCTCCCCCTCGATGCCGTGCCGCAGCGCGATCATGCTCGCCGCCATGTTGGGGATGAGGGAGGGGATCAGGAACGGACTGGTCTTTCGCGTTCCCTGATGTTCCTGCTTGAGCACGCCCGCCTCGATGCTGGGCAGTCCGCCCATGGCGACACCGAGGTAGACGCCGCCCTCGCGCGGTTCGGCGATCCCGCTGTCCTTCAGCGCTCGGTCGGCGGCGAACAGGGCGTAGCGAACGAACCCGCTCATCCGCTCGATCTCGAACCGGAGCGGGACCGATTCGAAGACCACCCGGGTGTCGTCGATCTCGGCGGCATGCCGGGAGCGGAACCGTCCCGGGTCGAAGCGGGTCACGGGGCCGATCCCGGAGCGACCGGCGATCAGCCCTTTCCACAGTTCGTCGGCGTCCGCGCCGAGCGAGCAGACGACCCCCATGCCCGTGACCACTACGCTGCGCGGCACGACGTCACCGAGTCGGTCACGCCTGCTGCCGGGGGGCCACCAGGGTGTGCCTGATGTAGTCCTCCAGGTCCTGCATGGTCTCCATCCTGTCCATGGCGGACTCCTCGAAGTCGACGCCGAAGCAGTCCTCCAGATAGAGCAGCAGCTCGATCATCTTGAGCGAGCTCATGCCCTCGATGGAGTTGCTGACGTGCGACTGCGGAGTCAGATGGGAGACATCCTGCTCGACGAACTCACCGATGTGTGCGACGAGTTCGTCGAACAGTTCCAGGTCCTGCTTGTCATCCTGCATCGTGAGGGCCTTCCCCATCGTCATACGTGTCGGCTGGGCGCGGTGAGCTGTTCCTCGATCATCTTTCGGCACAGATGGCGCTGGATCTTGCCGCTGGTGGTGCGCGGAAGCTTCGACCGGGCGATCCAGTGGAAGCCGACGCCGGCGATCCCGAACGCCTCCGCGAGGGCGCGGGTCACCCGGTCGGTGACGGCCTGCCGTTCGCCTTCCTCGGCGAGCCGCTCGTCGAGCAGCAGATGGAGCTGTTCGGTGGGCAGACTCCGGTCGGGGACGCCGACGGCCACGACGGCCGGGGTGCGCGGGGACTCGGTGACGGCTTCCACGAACCGCTCCAACTGGTCCGGGATGTAGTTGCGGCCGGCGATGATCACGAGGTCCTTGCGGCGGCCGGTGACGTAGACCTCGCCGTCGACCTGGTACCCGAGGTCACCGGTACGGTGATGGCCGTCCGGCGTCCTGAACGCGTCGTCGGTGCCGTGCTCGGGCCCCGCCAGATAGCCGTCGATGACACTGGGGCCGGCCACCTCGATCTCGCCGATCATCCGCTCGGGCACCGGTTCGCCGTCCTCGTCGACGATCCGCAGGCGGTGTCCGGGCAGCACCCGGCCGACGCACACCATGGCGACGCCGCGCGGGTCGTCGGCGGGCCGCGGCTCGGCATGCCCCTCGGCAGTGACGGCCTCGGCGTCCACCCGGTCCACGGCATAGGGGCGGTCCACGTCGGAGATGGTCACCGCCAGCGTCGACTCCGCGAGCCCGTACACGGGCAGCAGCGTCGTCTCGGGCAGACCGAACGGACCGAAGGTGTCCTGGAACTCGCGCATGGTGCTCTCGTGCACCGGTTCCGCGCCGCACAGGGCGACCCGCCAGCTCGACAGGTCCAGTCCGTCCGGCGGGCGGCGCCGCGCGACCCGCGCGCAGATGTGGAACGCGGAACTCGGCGCGGGCGACAGGGTTCCGCCGTACCGGCTGATCCAGTGCAGCCACGACATGGGGTTGCGCAGGAAGGCGACGGGGTCCGCGAGCACCATCGGGATACGGGCCTGGAGCGCGTACGAGATCCCGATCAGGCCCATGTCGTGGAAGAGGGGCAGCCAGCTCACCAGCAAGTCGTCCGGTCTGGCCCGGATCGCCTGGGCGATGGCACGGACGTTGGCGACGATGTTGCCGTGCCGGACCATCGCGAGCTTGGGGTCGCCGGTCGAGCCGGAGGTGGCCTGGAGATGGGCGAGCCCCTCCGGACCGACGCGCGGCGCGTCGAGGTCAAGGGCCGCGCCGCGCAGGGCCTCCGGTGTGGTGACCGGGGCCGGGAGGGCCTGCGCCAGGTCCGGGGGCGCGATGATCCGGCGGGCACCGGTGTGGTCGGCGAGCCTGCGCAGGTGCTGCGCGTAGCGCTCGCCGGCGCCGCCCCTCGGTTCCGCGGCGACGACCGGAACGACTCCGGCGTAGAGGCAGCCGAGGTACACGGCGAGGAAGTCGCGGGAGGTGGGCAGGACGAGGATGACCCGGTCGCCCTTGTGCAGGTCCTGGGCGCCGAGTCCGGCCGCGGTCTCGCCGAGCAGTCGGGCCATGTCCGCGCAACTGAGGGCGAACTCCCCCTCGTCCCTCTCGATCACCCGGAAGGCGAGCCGGTCCGGGGTGCGCCGGGCGCTGTCGAGCAGGGCGTGGACGACGGTCCCGGTCATCGCGCGTATCGCTTCACGAACTCGACGTCGCTGCGCTTGGACGACTTCGCCAGCCAGTCGCGGAGCTCTCCGTGACGTGTGTCGAAGTCGGCCTTCAGCAGGTCCTCCTTCAAAGCCCCGGACGAGGTGTAGTACGGCTTCTCCAGGTCCTCCAGGAAGCGGATGTGCTGTTCCATGCCGGCCCGTCCGCGGTCGACGCTGCGGGCATAGGACTTCAGGCGGGCCCGCCGCTGCGGGCGTTGCTCGATCTCGAAGGCCCGTTTGAAGAAGATGTCGTAGCTGTCGAGGATGCCCCGCTGGAGTGTGCTGGGGCGCATCCGGCGGGGGAAGATGCCGACGAAGGAGTAGTGCTGGTAGGTCGGGACCTCCATGATGATGCGGTGGTCCTCGACGTCCTGCCGGGCCCCGTACAGCAGGTCCTGGAAGGGGTATTCGGCCAGGCACACGAAGACCGGGTGCATGATGCGGGCCTCCGCGCACCACCGGGCGGTCGCCTCGATCGCCTGCCTGTCCTGGACGTCGAGGCCGAAGATGATGGCCGAGTGGATGGCGATGTCGTTCTCGGCGAAGCGCAGCAGCCGGCGTGTCTGTTCCGAGGGGTCGACGCGTTTGTTGAACGCTTCGAGGACGCTCGGGTCCTCCGACTCCACGCCGAGGCAGTACTCCTCGAATCCCGAGCGCTTCAGGTCGAGGACGAGATCCATGTCGTCGGCGTGGTTGACCCGGCTCATGGCGATGAACTTGTAGTCGCGGTCCCGGAAGGTCTCGGCGATCTCCCGGCAGTAGCTTTTGCGGGTGGTGAAGTTGAGGTCGGTGACGTAGAAGCGGTTGCAGCCGGTCTGTTCGTAGATGGCGTCCAGTTCCTCCCGGACGTCTTCTGCCGTCTTGGTGCGGAACTTCCGGCCGAGCAGACGGATCGCGTAGCAGAACGAGCAGTCGAAGGGGCAGCCCCGGGACATGGAGACGGTGGCCCAGTGCAGTTTGGGCGCGCGGGCCAGGAGCCTTGGGTCGATGGCGTTGGCGATGTTGCCGTACCGGGCGACCTGGCTGAGGACCAGCCGGCCCTCCGCGCCGATGTAGGCGAGGTTGTCGACCCCGGTGACCGGGTCGCCCGCCTCCAGCGCCCTGATCAGTTGGACGGTGGGGATCTCGCCCTCGGCGATCACCGCGTAGTCGGAGTAGCGCAGGGCCTCGTAGGGTGCGAACGCGGCGTGCGGACCGCCCATGACGACCACGCAGTCGGAGCGCTTGTGTCGTTTGATCAGCTCCAGCGCCTCGATGTTGGACCAGAAGTGGGTGGCGAGCGCCGAGATCAGGATGTAATCGTAGCCGTCGAGCGGGAAGTCCTCGGGCCGCTCGCCCCAGAACATCTGGCACATCTCGACGCGGGCATCGGGGAACTCCTGCTGGACGAAGGAGGCGACGTAGTAGATGCCGTCGTTGTAGGTCGTCGCCAGGGTGGACGCGTCGGGATACGCCTCGTGGAAACCGAGTTGGACGCAGAGGATGTTCAGTTTCCTCATGACGGCGATCCCGAGTGGCTGACCTGCCGCTCGGCGTGCCGGCGCGCGAGTTCGTTGCGGACCTTCGTCTTCATCTCCTGCTTCAGCCGGGCGGCGATGCGGTCCGGGTCGTTGACCCGGCGCTGCGCCCAGGCGAGCAGGTCGCGCGCTTCGGTGCGGTTCATGTTCGGGTGCTTCCACACCAGGTTGTACAGATCGTGCTTGCTGAGGTCCGGCTCGTCGATCAGGTGCTCCATCTGACGGTAGAGCCGGGTGCCGTGGAAGGGGGTCAGCAGCGTCAACTGGCAGGCGAACAACCCCTCTTGGCTGAGCTGCTCGATGTCGTACCGCATATCCTCGATGGTGTCCTCGGCGAATCCCACCATGAAGGTGCCCAGGGCGCGGCGGCCGTTGTCGATGAGCTCGCGGACGGTCTGCCGTACGTTGTAGACGTCGTCGCGTTTCTTCACGTCGGCGACGTTCTTGTCCCGGTAGGACTCGATGCCGACGATGGCGCCGTCCATGCAGCGGTCGGTGAGTTCCGGGATGCGGCCCCGGATCAGGTCGGCGCGAGTAAGGCAGATCCACGGCAGTTCACGCTCGGCGAGGGCGTCCACGACCTGCTCGGCCAGTTGGTTGGTGAGGAAGAAGCTCTCGTCGTAGATGATGACGTGTGCGACCTTGGCATCCCGGTACGCGTCGAGTGCCGCGTACGTGTCCTCCATGAAGATGGCTTCTTCTTTGGGATTGAAGATCGGGGTCGAACAGAAGGTGCAGCCGATGTTGCAGCCGCGCTTGGAGTAGAGATAGCCGACCGGGGAGCTCATTCCACGGAATCCGCTCTCCCCCAGCATGGCGGGGTGCCGCACACGCGGCAGCGGCTTGTCGTAGACGTACTGGTGGATCGGTGCCTCACCGGCCCCCTTCACCAGCCGGGTGAAGTACTGGTCGATGCCCGGCGAAAGCACGCCGTAGTTGCCCGCCCAGATCTCCGGTACGCCGGCTTCCCGGGCACACTTGGCCATCTCGATCGCGACCGGCGTGGACCAGGTGTAGAAGCTGAGGCCGACCATGTCCCAGTCCTCGGCGTGCAGCGCGTCGAGGTATTCCTGCCAGGTCGGGTATTCGAGGATCTCCACGTCCGGCACATTGTGCTTGATGAAGCGGAGTCCGGTCGGCGGGCAGGTGACCGATAATCGGTCTTCCAGGTCGACCGCACAGGTCCAGGCCATATAGGTGTCGGTGCGGTCGTACCAGTTTCCGCCGATGCCGTCGGGCTCGATCAGTGCTTCTTTCGGAGCTGTCGCCAGGAGCACTTTCTTCATCGCGTCCCCTTCGCTTCGATCATTCCGTTGCGCGTATCAGCAGCGTGAATGGCTTTGATTTCGGGAGTGCTCCGAATTTTTGACCCTAGGTTCGCGCCAACTCGGGAGTCAACCCGGAAGCAGCGTTACGGTCATGGGGGCCGCCAAATTCACGCCACCCTGTCACCGGTGTCCTCGCTCGCAGCGAGGATGATCCGCGGCGCGAATCCGCGATCACGGCAGCGTGCCGGTAAGGAGCAGGTGGTCCACGGATTCCCGGCCGGCGGCGCGTGCCGGGGGCGGGAGATCACCGGGTGAGATCCGGGGACTGTTGCGGCGCCCGGTCCAATGGCCGGATCGGGCGCATCGATTGCCTGGCTCAACTGGGGCGCGTGGTCTGTTTCACCGAGTGGGAGAGCGCGCCCTCAGGAGGGGACGCCGGCGTGAAGCCGCCGGCCGGGAACGCCTCCTGGAAGTCGAAGAGCTTCGCGAGCTGCCAGCCCCAGTCGCGGACCCGGCTGTCCGAGGACCGGTGCACCGCGGCGAGGGTGTCCGAGGGAATCCGTCCGGGCGCCACCTGGTCGCAGAAGCGCAGGAAGTACGAGAGCGTCGGGCCGAGCGCAAGCTCCTCGGCCATCTGTTCGACGACGTCCCATGCCACCTGACCGGCGGCGATCTCGGGGAGCGTGTAGGCGAACGGGCGCAGCGAACAACCGCCGTGAATGGCCACCTCGTTGTAGTACCGGCTGAGGTTGAGCCAGACATGGTCGGCCGGCGACAGTGTCTCCCCCACTCCTAGACCGCTGGGTACCGCGCGGTCGAAGAGCGGGGCGGGGTCCGCGTCCAGGGCGACGTTGTGGTGCACGTCGATCGCGGTGAGGATCACCGCGCGGTCCCCGAGGGCGTAGAGCGGGTGGGCGTGGTGGGCGCGCGCCGCCGCCACCACCTCCGGTTCGGTCACCTCGACGGTTCTCACGAACGAGGCGAGCTCGTAGTGGCGCAGCTCGGTCTCGGCCACCTCACGCACATCCCGGTCCCTTACGATTCCGTGCGCCGTGTCGAAAACGGCGTGGCGGAATCCGAGCCCGTACAGGACCGACTTGACCGTCTCGATCCGGTCGCGTTCCACCAGGATGTCCCCGTCTCCCATGAAGCCGAGGGAATGACCGGGGAAGTGCCGCGGGATCAGCTCGCCGCCTTTGAAGATGAGCGTGCGCACTCCGCTGCCTGTCAGGGCTTCCACGACCTGCCGCAGCGCCCGGAGCTGGTGCTGCCACACCGTGTCGTAGGCGGTCTGCCGCGCGTCGGCGTTCCCCGAGGACAGCGCGAGGAGCGAGTCGATGTTCCGCGACCGAAGAAACGACCGGACCTCCTCGTCACAGGGGCCGAAGTCCGGGTCGTGTCCGCGGTCGGCGCACCATCGGAGCAGGCGGAATGCGGCGTGGGCGTTCGACAACCCGCCTACTCCTTCACGGGCCGGTCCGCCCGGAGGGAAATCCTGGCCGAGACGGCCACCGTGCTGTCCTCCAGGTCCGACAGAAGACCGACGACCACCGATTTCGAACCCCTGACCGATACGGCGACGGAATCGGCGACCTCCGCGAGAGTGCCGCGGATCATCCGCACCAGCGCGGACACATCGGCTGAGTCGCGCAGCGACAGGCTCACGGAGACGGGTGATTCGGCGCGGATATCCGGGATCTCGGACATCACAGATCACTTCCTCGGACTTGGTGGAGCGCACAAGGACCGCCTCCAGACTATTGCACGGCCGTCGGATCGGCACTCCGTAGGACTCCTTCTCCTGAACGGCAACAACCCGTTCGGCCGTCCCTTGTGCCGTGCGCTCCGGCGATCCTAGGGTGATCGGATGGCTGAATTATCGGTACTTTCCGCTGTCGATCGAATCGATCTCGTTCGGGCGACCCTGGTTCCGTTTCCCGGTGTTTCGTCGGGCCACCAGCGTGACTGCTTTTCACGGATCGTCGACACCCACGGTCCGCTGACGGTCTTCGACTGTCTGAAGCGGCGTCGGATCGTCAACGCCGCATTGACGAGTCATGCCTGGCATCCCGTGGTGCGGGATGCCGACGGGCCCTTCCGGCTCTTCCGGCAGGCCGGTCTGGCGGTGCGTGAGCTGCACCGGGCCGAACTGGCGCGAATCGCCGGGCTGCTGCACGGCCGGGGAATCCCGGTGATCGCCTACAAGGGGCTGGCGCTGGATGTGCTGCTCCACAACACGGCCGCGCCCTCGTTGAGCAGTGACATCGACCTGCTCGTCCGGCACCGGAGCCTGTCCGAGGCACGGGACGGACTGGTCTCACTCGGCTACGAACCCGATCTGCGCATCGACAGCGGCAAGGTGCGGCGCATGCCGGCCCGGATCACGCGCATGACCGAGGAATCCCTCTACTCCTTCGGGCAGTTGATGCCGTACGAGAAGGTCGTCCCGATGCCGGAACTGGCGCCGTACGGGGCCCGGCTGCGCGCGCTGATGCCGCACAGATTCTGTTTCGTCGACGACCGGCTGCACTTCAAGCTCTCGGTCGATCTGCACTACACGCTCAACATGCTGACCGACGACGTCGGCACCCGCGTCAAGCCCTCCGAGGACGACTGGTGGGCCGGTACCCAGAAGATCCGGGTCGCGGACCGGGACGTGGCGACGCTGAGCGACCGCGTCCTGACCTGGACCCTGCTGCACCGCCTCTACGCCGACTGCATGCTGCTGGGCGACCCCAACATCAAGGCGCTCTGTCACCTCAAACTGCTCTGGCAACAGGGCCGGTTGAACACCGGAGACCTGCGCGAGGACGCCAAGCGCTTCCCGTACCTCGCGCCGTCCCTGTACTACGCGCTGAGGGCGGCCGGACAGATCTGCGAGATCGAGGTACCTGAACTGCCGGACCCGGAGAGCATCCGCAGCACGACCGCGCCGCTGATGAACCTGGGCGACTGTCTTCCGGCTTTCCTCGACGTGGGTGTCATGGCCGAGTTGGGACCGCACGGCGGGCCTGGCGACCAGCTCACGGTCCGTATGTTCTAGGCCAGCCGTCGGGCAGCGACTCCAGAATCCGCCGGGTCACCGAGGACTCGTCCGCGGTGGCGTCGACGGTCACGAGCGGCCAGCGCGCCGCGAAGCTCTGCACAAGGCGGGTCAGGGACGCCGTCTGATGGGCCAGCCGACGGGCCGCCGTCTCCTCCAGGTCGTCCGGCCGGTCCGAGGGGGCACTGCTCCTGCGGAGCCTGATCCGTGGCTCGGCCACGGCGGTGGGCAGTTGGAGGAGCACACCGAAGACAGGAGTCCCGGCGGCGAGAACGTCGGCCAGCACCGGCACGTGCCGTTCGTCGCGCGGGGACCCGTCGAGGACGAGCACGCTCGCCGGCACCTCGTCCCGTACGTACCGCAAAAACCGCTTGTACTGGGCGGGCGTGATGGGCGAACCGTCGGCCACGGTCGACCGCGCGTCCTCGTCCCCGGCCGCCGCGAGCGCCCGCAGCCGGTCGCCGACGGAGACCGAGACCCCGCCGACGCCACGCGCGACCGCCCGCGCCTGCGTGCTCTTGCCCGCGCCCGGCACACCGAGGACCGCGATGACAGGAGGGAAGGTCACCCGGCAGACGGTACCGGAACCGGAGCCGGTCGCGTGCTGTTCGGTGCCCCCACGTCTCGTTACGCTGGGATCATGCCTCCCATCGACTTGCCTCGCTACGAGATGGATGGCCGCAGGGCCACGGCCGAGGACCTGTTCGGGCCGGTGCTGAGGGCGTACGGGCACTTCACCGCGATGCAGGTCCGCGCCGGCCGGGTGCGGGGGCTGGCGCTGCACCTGGCGCGCCTCGACGCCGCCAACCGCGAGCTGTTCGGGGTCGGCCTGGACGGCGAGCTGATCCGCGACCGTATCCGGCACGCGCTCGGGGACGACGTCCGGGACGCCTCCGTGCGGGTGCAGGTATATCCGGCGGGCGGCGGCGACGCGACGACGGTCCTGGTCGCCGTACGACCACCCAAGGCAGCGCCGAACTCCGCCCGGCGTCTGGCATCCGTCCCCTATCAGCGGTCCGTCGCCGAGGTGAAGCACATCGGGGACTTCGGGCAGGCCTACTACCAGCGGCTGGCCCGGCGCGGCGGTCATGACGACGCCCTGCTGGTGGCCGCCGACGGGACGGTGTCGGAGACGGCCACCGCGAACATCGGCTTCTTCGACGGCGCGACGGTGGTGTGGCCCGAGGCTCCGCTGCTCGCCGGGATCACCATGCAACTGCTCGTCGCGCACGGTCCGGAGTCGGAGCGGCGTCCGGTGCGGGTAGCCGATCTTCCGTCGTTCGCGGGCGTGTTCGTGGCGAACTCACGGGGCATCGCGGCCGTGTCGCATCTGGACGGCATCGAGCTGCCCTCGGCCGCGGACCGCACCGAAGGCCTGATCGAGACGTACGAGGCCCTGACCGGGGACCTGATATGAAACGGCGAGGCGAGCCGCCGCACCCTCACTGGGTCATGTCGAGCACGACCTTGAGGGAATCGCGGGCTTCCGTCACCGTGGCGAAGGCCCGTTGCACCTCCGTCAGCGGGACATGGTGCGTGATCAGCGCCTCGGCGTCGACGGCACCCTTCTCCATGAGCTCCAGCCCGCGGGCGAGGTCGACGTCCCCGGCGCCGTAGCTGCTCACCATCGTCAACTCCCGGCGCCAGAAGAGCTGGTTGAGCGTGAGCGGCATCGGGGTGGCCGGGTCCGGGGCACCGAAAAGGAGGAGGGTGCCGTGGCGGGTGAGCGCGCCGGATGCCGCCACCAGGGCCTCCGGGGCGCCGGTGGCCAGGACCGCCACGTCCGCCGGCCTGCCGTCGTTGACGCGGCGGACCTCGCTGACGAGGTCGGCGTCGGTGTCGAGCACCAGGGTCGCCCCGGCGCGCGTGGCCGCCTGCCTGCGGTAGCCGGCCTTGTCCACGGCGACGACCCGGTCGACGCCCGCAGCCAGTGCCGTCCGGATGTGCAGCAGGCCGAAGACTCCGCAGCCCAGGACCAGGACGCAGTGGTGCGGTTCGATCCGGGCGAGGCACTGGGAGTGCAGGGTGCACGCCAGTGGTTCGGCCAGTGTGCCGGCCGGAAAGGACAGACCGGACGGCAGCGGGGTGAGCCCGCGCCGGGCCACCTCCCTCGGTACACGGATGTATTCGGCCATGCCGCCCGGTTCGATCTCCGCCTGCTGCTCGCAGACGGCGTGGTGGCCGTTCCGGCAGGCGTGGCAGGTGCCGCAGGGGATCTGGTTGCGGACCACGACCCGGTCCCCCACCGCCCACGCGTCCGTCCGTGACTCGGCGACAACTCCGCTGATCTCGTGGCCGAGGATTCGCGGGCTCTTGGGCACGCGGAACCACTCCATCACGTCGCTGCCGCAGATTCCGCTCGCCACCACGCGCACGAGGACTTCCCCGTCCTCGACGACCGGGCTCGGGAACGACTCGACGCGGACCGTGCGATTGTCGTAGTAGCGGGCGATACGCATCGCCGGCACCTCCTTGGTATGGGCGGGACGGGCGGTGCCGGGCCTCACGCGCGGGCCGCTTCCCAGCGGCCGTCGCTGTCGACGGTGACGAGCATCCCGTCGAACCGCTCGCCGAGATCCGTCAGTGCCGTGCGGACGAACGGGGCGAAAACGGTCGGCGGGTCATACCCCTCGAAGGCGTATCCCGGTGGTCTGCGTGCCGCCAGGCCCGGGGTGGCGACCTGGTTGCGGGGCATCACCTGCACCACGGACACGTTGGTGTCCCTCAGCTCCTCGGCGAGTGCCCGGAAGAACGCCAGCGCACCCGCTTTGGAGGCCGCGTAGTGGGCCCGGCCCGGTGCGGACCCGAGTGCCGCGACCGAGCTGACGGAGAGAATCAGCGCCCTTGGTCTGGCGAGGAGTTCGGGAAGTACGGCGCGGACCGGGACGAACTGTCCCCGGAGGTTGACGGCCATCACCTCGTCCCACTCCTCCAGCGCCGTCGCGAGCACCGGGTGCCGGGGGCCACGGCCGTACGACACGGCGCTCAGGACGAGCCCGTCGAGCGGTTCGGGGACGCGCCCGCGCCAGCCGCGGATCGCGGCGTCCGTGGCGGACGCGTCCGTCAGATCGGCCTCGATCCGGTCGACGAGGGGCTGCCGGGCCAGTTCCGCCCAGGCCCGGTCGGCGGAGGACGGCCGCCGCCTCGACAGGACAGCGACCCTGCGTCCGGACGAGGCGATCGTCGCGGCGATGGCGGCGCCGATCCCCCTGGACCCGCCCGTGGTGAGGATCGCCCCGGGGGTCACGGACGGCCGCCTCGCCGCCCGGCCGGCCTGCGGCCCTCCTCCAGGTGGGCCAGACAGGCAGCGAGCACCTCCTCGGGCGAGCCCCTGGAGTCGATCGGCACCATGTGGTTCGCCGCCGCCAGCTCCAGCAGCAGCCGCTGAAGCTCCCCGTACTCCAGCGGGTCGAAACCCACGTCCGCCTCACCGGGCCGCGAGCGCAGCCGCCGCGCCGCGGTCTCCGGTTCGCTCCACAGGACGAAGGAGACGTCCGGCTGGATCAGCCTGCGGCACAGGTCGATGAACCAGACGTCACGGAAGAGCGCGTCCAGGACCGTCCGGCGCATCTCGGGCAGACGGAGCAGCAGGGTGCCGAAGGACGACAGTGCGTAGCGGTCGGTGATGACGGTCCGGCCCTCGCGGAGGGCGGGCGCGATGACGGCATGGCAGTGCTGAATCCGGTCGACCATGTACGTGACCTCGAAGGCCACGGGGTCCACCAGATCCGTGCGGCCCTGGTCGCGCAGGAGCCGGAAGAAGGAAGTCTCGCGCATCTGGGTGGTCGGCAGCCGCGTCGTGAGCACGGGCACGCCCGCCGACGTCAGACGGTCGCGCAGGGACGCCGTGAGGGTGGTCTTGCCGGAGCCGTCCAGGCCGTCGACGGTGATCAGCCTGCCGGGTCCCGGGCTCGGCGCGAAGGGAAGTCGGGGGGCGTCGCGCCAAGTCATTCGGTACGCCACCCGTCCGGCCCGAAGAACTCCCGCACCGCCGACACCACCGCGCCCAGCTCCCGGTCCCCGAGATCGGGGCGCAACGGCAGGCACAGCAGATGGTCGGCGAGATGCTCGGCGACCGGGAAGGCGCCCTCGCCCCGGCCGAGTTCGGCGAAGGCGGGTTGCAGATGGATCGGACATGGATAGCGGACCACGGCGTCGATGCCCCGGTTCTGGAGATGCGCCAGCAGGTCGTCGCGCCGGTCCGTGTACATCTGGAACAGGTGGTACACGTGTTCCTCGCCCGGCGTCTGGAAGCCGACCGGCAGCCCGGCGAGCGCGGACCGGTACTCGGCCGCCCGCTGTGCGCGTGCCTCGTTCCAGCCGTCGAGGAACGGGAGCTTGTGATGGAGGACGATGGCCTGCAGTGCGTCCAGCTTGGAGTTGTGCCCCTGCTCGCTGTGCACCTTGCGCCGGCGCTGACCGAAGTAGCGCAGGCCACGTATCCGTTCGGCGAGTTCGGAGTTGTTCGTCGTGACCATCCCGGCGTCACCTGCCGCGCCGAGGTTCTTGCTCGGGTGGAAGCTGAAGCATCCGATCGCCCCGATGGAACCCACCCGTCGACCGTCCACGCACGCCCCGACGGCCTGCGCGCAGTCCTCCACCAGCGGGAGATGGTGGCGTTCGCACACCTCGGCGACCCGTGCCAGATCCAGCGGGAGCCCGAAGAGGTGAACGGCCACGACGGCCTTGGTGCGGAAAGTCACGGCCGCGTCCAGGGCGGCGGTGTCCATCAGGTAGTCGTCGGGGCGGGCGTCGACCAGCACGGGGGTGGCACCGGCACGGATGATCGCCAGCGCGGTCGCGTGGAAGGTGTTGGCCACGGTGATCACTTCGTCGCCGGGGCCGATGCCGAGCGCCTCCAGGGCGAGTATCAGGGCGTCGGTCCCGCTGTTCACCCCGAGCGCGTGCCGGCAGCCGATGTACTCGGCGAAGGCTTCCTCGAATCGCGTGACCTCCGGCGAGAGGATCGCCTCACCGGACAACAACACGCTCTCCATCTCGGCGAGGACGGGCGTCAGGACCGGGGCCATCTCGAACCGGCTGTTGGTACGGGCTACGGCCACCTCGGACACGCCCGCCGGGAACCGCCTCAACGGTATGCACTCCCCCAGCAGTCGCTGAAGCCGCTCGTCCCCGGGCAGCAGTGCGGCCATTTCCCGCACGGCGGTCAGGGTGGTGCCGGGCAGGGGCCGTACCGAGGCATTCGGCAGGGCCCTCGCGAGCCGTTGCTCGAACCCGGTGCGCAGCAGGGACGGTTCGCCCAGCAGGGTGGAGCCGACGAGCAACACCTCGTGGGAGCCGCCCAGTTCGGCGCGCTCGGCCACGGCCCGTGCTCCGGCGACCAGTTCCTCCGCCGCGCGCTCCACGATGCCCCGGGCGCAAGCGTCCCCTTCCTGTGCGGCGCCGAGCACGAAAGGGGCGAACGAGCCGATGAGCACCTTGGGTTCGGCGGAGCCGTATACGAGATCGAACAGCTCTTCCTGGCCGACGTCCCGCCAGTGCCGTACCGCCTCGGTCAGCCGGGTGCGGGGACCGCGCCCGTCGGTGTCCCGGACGGCGGCGCGCAGACCCTGGAGGCCGATGTCGAAGCCGCCGCCCTCGTCGGCGAGGAGGTAGTCCTTGCCGGAGGCTCGGGCGGTCAGGCCCTTGGCGATGTTCACGGCGCCGAATCCGGTGCCGGTGCCGCAGACGACGACCACCCGGTCGGTGGCGTGTCCGTCGTGCACCAGCAGGGGGCCGATGTCGTTGGTGACCCAGACGTCCGCGGCCTGGTGGAGCAGCGAGGAGGGCAGGTCCAGCAGTCCGGTGGCGAAGTCGTCGAGGGCCTTGCGGGTCGAGGCCGTGGACAGGCACAGCCAGGCCGAGTCCAGGTCGCCGGCGTCCGCGGGCCGGCGCTGCCACGCCGTACGCATCAGGTCGTCGAGGTGGGCGAGGGCTCGGGCCCGTCCCACGCTGCGAGGGTTGCAACTGGGCCCGTCGCACTGCACGCACGGGGTGTCGTCCCCGTCGCGCCACAGGGCGACGCGGGTCGTCGTGCCGCCGCCGTCGACGAAAAGCCGGACGGCACTCACCGTCGGCCGGCCGTCACTCGCGGGGGAAAGGTCCGCGCCACGGCGGTCAGCGCGTCGGCCGCCGCCGTGAACTCACCGTACGAGACCTCGTCGACGACCACGCACTCGCCGATCGAGACAGGGAGCACCTCGTTGAGCACGCCATTGCGTATCCGGCGGATGACGTCGATCTCCGCCCAGGTGGCGGCGGTCTGGGAGGAGGGCAGCGCGATCTGGAGGCCGCACTGGGCCAGGCAGGCCATGATGCGGTCCTCGGTGCCGGCGTCGCACAGTCCGCGGTGCCGGCTCATCATCGTGGCCAGTGCGATGCCCACGGCTATCGCCTCGCCGTGGCGGTACACCTCGAACCGGGTCGCCGCCTCCAGCGCGTGCCCGAAGGAGTGGCCGAGGTTGAGCAGTCTGACCAGGGACCGTTCGAAGGGGTCGTCCTTGAGGAGGTGCATCTTGTAGGTGGCGGCGTCGCGCGTCACGGCGGTGAGCGCGTCGATGTCGTAGGGGGTGCCCGTGTCCAGCTTCTCCAGCTTGTTGAAGAGCGGTTGATGGAGGATGCCCACCTTGATCGCCTCCGCCAGCCCGCCCCGGATCTCGCGCGGGGGCAGGGTGCCCAGCAGTTCGGGGTCGATCAGGACGGCCGCGGGGTGGTAGAAGCCGCCGAGGAGGTTCTTGGAGCCGTTGTGGTCGATGCCCGTCTTGCCGCCGATGGCCGCGTCGAGCTGGGCCACCAGCGAGGTCGGGACATTGATGTACGGCAGCCCGCGCATGACGACCGACGCCACGAACCCGACGGAGTCGACGACGACCCCTCCGCCGAGCGCCACCAGCACCGAGCGCCGCTGCACGCCCCGGGCCAGCAGCGCCTCGATCACGCTCTGGAGTACGGGCCAGGACTTCGATGCCTCACCGGAGGGGATGATGATCGGTTCCGCCCGGACGCCGCTCGCGCGGAACACGTCGAGGGTGCGCCGCAGCAGCACGTCGGCGACGTCGGTGTCGGTGATGACGAACGTGGAGTCGGTCAGGCCCAGTTGTTCCGTCAGCGCGGGCAGAGCGGCGAGCTTGCCCGCGCCGATGATCACCGGGTACGTGTCCTGGCGTGTCACCGCGACGGAGAGCGTTCCGTCGGGGTCCTCACGTAAGTCCAGCGTCCCGTGTCCCAGTGGCATCGGCTGTCTCCTCCTCGTGACTGACGTTGCTTTTGGTCGTTACGAGCGCGGCTGACGCATACTGAATCAACCGACCGGTTTCATCAGTCCCGTCGACTCATTACTCGCCAGCCCAGGGGACCGGGAATCGAGCGCGTCAGATGACGTCCGCCTCTTCGAGCATGGTGACGAACGCGCGGTACTCGTCATCGCTCAGCCTCCGAGAAGCGAGCACATCCGATGTCTCGTTGGCCCGGCCGAATTTCCACAGGTAACTGTGGCTGTCCGGTTGCAGTTGAAGCGCGCAGGGCTTCTGGGCGGGGCCGCGGCAGAAGACCGAGAAGGCGGTCTCGTCGGGCATGGCCGTCTTGTGGATCGTGGAGTGGTGGAGCGTGTAGGAGCTTCCGGCGCTCTGCACGGTCGCCAGCGCGGGCCGGAGCCCGACGGTCGCCAACTCCCCCACGGACGCACCCTCGTGGGTGCCTTCCGGCTGGTCCAGGGTCCACAGCGGGCGCCCCGGTTCGGCGTCCTCGGGCCGTTCCAGATCGAAGATGGTGTGGACGTAGGACCCCGCCAACAGCGCGGAGGAGAAGGAGAACCGGTGGTTGTGCGGGATGTCCTCCAGGCCCTTGGTGAAGCGGTGGAGTCGAATCCGCAGCCCTCGCTCCAGGCCGTCGTACAGTACTATGTACGTGAGTTCGAAGTGTTTTTCGGCGAGCGGACGCAGGTGTTCGTCCTGTTGAGCCTCCCTCACCATCCGCCGTAACAGGGCCCGGTCGGCAGCCAGGTGTCGCACGATCTCACCGGAGATCCGGCTCGCGCTGTCGAAGTCGTTCCAGTCGATCGATATGTGGTCGAGCCAGTCGGATTCACTCATGGAATCGTCCTTATGTCTCGGTTCACCGACGTACTGTTCCACCATAGGGTCACCTTCTTGGTGCGGCCATGAAACGGCCCTCTCAGCCCCACGAGGGCGCCGGAATCGTTTCGATAATGGCCGACGAACCCCTCATCGCGCCCCTGTCCGCCGCGTTCGACGGCGAGGTCCGCACCACCCTGCCCGAGCAGGGCCCGGTGCGTGCCGTCGTGGTGGGGGCTTCGCTGACCATGGCGGACGGCGATGAGCTGCGCTGTGTCGCGGCGGCCGCGCGGCGCGCCCGTAAGGCCGCCCGAGCGCTGGCTGCACGGCGTGGCGGGATTCTGGTCTGCGTTCTGCTGCTGCCCCGGGACGCCGTCGAAGCCGGCCGGCCACCTTGCGAGTCATTGTCTGGATTCGTGCGCTCCGCTGCGGCCGAACTGTCGTTCTACGGCGTTTCGGTCTGCGGTGTGCTGCTGAGCGAGGGGGCCGACGGGGCGCGGCTGGTCCGGATGGTGACACAGCGGCCGTCGGTCGCGGCGGGCCAGGTGTTCCTGGTCGGCGGCGGGACGGTCAGCCGGGTCGCGCCGCCGACGGTGGAGCGTGAGCTGTTGCACGCGGCCGGGCCACCGAGCTCGGCGCAGGTGGCTCAGGCGTTCGGGGCGGCGGGCGGGCACGAGATGGCGGGCCGGGTGGTGATCGTGACCGGTGGAGGCGGCGGGATCGGGCGGGCCGTGGCGGCCGGGCTCGCCGCGGAGGGCGCGACCGTCGTCGTGGCCGACCTCGGCTGCGACCCGGACGGACGGGGCCGGGATGCGGCTTTCGCCGAGGACATCGCACGCGAGATCAACCGGCGGGGCGGACATGCCGTCGCCGTCTGCGCGGATGTCTCACGGCCGGACGAGTGCCGGGACCTGGTCTCCGACACCGTGCGCGCCTTCGGCCGGGTCGACGCGCTGTGCCACGCGGCCGGTGTGGTCCGCCAGGCGCTGGTCCAGGAGGCCACGGACGAGGACTGGGACGCCGTACTGGGCGTCCATGCCGCAGGCGCGCGGCACCTGGCCGAGGCATGCATCGTCCCCATGCGCGAGCGGGGCCACGGCCGTGTCGTGCTGTTCTCCTCCCGCTCGGTCACGGGCTCGCCCGGTCTGAGCACGTACTCGACGGCCAAGGGGGCGGTGCTCGCCTACGGGCGCGCCCTCGCCGACGAGTTGGCGGGCAGCGGAGTCCATGTCAACGTCGTGCTGCCCAGCGGCAGGACCAGGGCCTCGGCGCCCCGGGCTCCGAGCGCCCGCCGCCGCCGGATCGAGCTGATGCGCGCCCGCCACCACGGCATCGCCGACCCGGTCGCCTACCGCAACGCGCCGGAGCAGGACCCCGAGAACAACGTGGCGGCGATCATCTGGCTGTGCGGCCCCGGGGCGGGGAACGGGCTCCTGGTCGGGACCGGTGGCCGACGGGTCGAGCTCTATCGTCCGGGGGCCGTCGAATGGTCGCTTCCCTTGTCCGAGATGCTGACCCCGGAGGACATCGCTCCGTAGGACCACCGGGACGACCGCCTCGTACCAGCCGTCCCTCAGCCCGGAGCGCGGACCCGGGGCGCACGACACCATGACCGGACCGCTCGCTCATCGCCTGGGTCCTGGCCCTCTCAGGAGGCCGTGGTCGGCAGCCGCCGCAGCGACTCTCCCGAACATCAGCTCACTGAAGGCGTTCGCCTCGGTGTCCGGCCCGCGGGACAGGGCGTACGAGGTGTTCATGAACGCCGTCCAGACGATCCCCCTGCGGAACTCGTCGAGTCCGACACCTCCGTAGGTGTCCAGCAACTCGGCCTCATGACCGCGCCGTACCTCGGGCGGCAGTCCCATGACGACGAGCCGAGCCACGTCCAGGCCCGCGTTCCCGCGCTGCACGAGCTGCCAGTCGACGAGCACGGCGTCCGGGGACGCGGGCAGGAGCACCTGGTCCATATGGAGGTCGCCGTGCACCACGGTCCTGGGGCTCTCGGCCACCCGGGCGAAGAACTCGTCCTGCCCTTCGCTCAGTCCGGCGAGCAGGGGCAGCACCGAACGCCCGTGCACCAGGCGCCCCCGGGCGGCGGCTCGGGCGATCCGGTCCAGCTCGAACCGCGTGTAGCGCCGGACCCGCGGGCCGTGCCAGTCGGGCAGCCACGGCACTCGGTCGGCGCCGGCCGCCCAGCGCGCGTGCAGGCCCGCGATGGTTCGCAGGGCCCGTCGTACGTCCGTGACGGAGCTGTGGGCGTTGTCGCCGGGCCGGGCCTCGCCGAGGTCCTCCAGGAGCAGCACGAAGGCGTCGGTGCCGGGGTCGTAGGAGCTGTGGTGCATCCTCGGCACGCTCGGCCCGCAGTCGCCGGCGAGGTCCCGGTAGAACATGACCTCCCGCTGGTAGGCACCGGATTGGCGGGCGACACGGCGGATGCGGGCATGCCGGGACGGCCACTTGGCGAAGACCGTCCGCCGGGTGCCGTCCGTTTCCCGGATGCGCACCCGGGCGCTCTCCGCCATCCGGCCCGGCCGTGCCACCGGGTCGACGCGCAGGACGCGCTCCAGCCGGAAGGCCGTCGCGAGGGCGGCCCGGACCGGCGCCGGGAGGCCGTGGGTCATGTCCCGTCGTCCGGCACTCGCGCGCTCACCACGTCCAGCCGCATGGTCCGGTCGTCGATCAGCCGGCGGAAGAGCCGGAAGTAGAGGCGGTACCAGCGGTAGACGTCCCGCCCGGTCAGCTCGGTCAGTTCCGCCTTCCGGCGCTCGCAGTTGTCCACCCACCCCTCCACCGTCCTCTGGTAGTCCGCCATGGACAGCGGCACCACCCGCTCGACCTCGAACCCCGCCTCCCGCAGCAGCTCGGTCTCCCGGTCGAGGGTGACGTAGTGGCCCTCCTCGTCCACGACCAGGCGTCCTCCGGCCTCGCGGCCCTTCTTGCGTACGTCGTCCAGGGCGGCCAGCGCCCGGCTCGCGCGGGACGCCGACGCGTCGGCCGAGCGCAGGTGCATCTCCTCGTTGAGCAGGACCCCGCCGGGCCGCAGCCACTGCCTGGCGCGGACGAAGTAGTCGAGGAGGCTGGGGAAATGGACGACGACGCCGGTCGTCATCACGGCGTCGAACGGTTCGTCCGCCTCGAAGTCCTGCCAGTGGCTCGGCCGGAACTCCAGGGGCACGCCGTGCCGCCGCGCCCGCCGGCCGGCGTAGGCACACTGCTGCGGGACCAGGGAGATCCCGACGCCGGTGACGCCGTACCGGGTGGCGAGGTAGGTGAGCGAACCGCCCCAGCCGCAGCCGACGTCGAGGACCCGGGCACCGGGGCGCAGGTGCATCTGTTCGGCGAGCAGGTCCAGTTTGGCCTGTTGGTTCTCGGTCTCCGTGGCGTGGCCGAGGATGTGGGAGGAGTACAGGTGCCACTCCCCGCCGAGCACCCTGGTGAAGAACTCCGTCAGCTCCGCCGTGTCGCTCGGGCTCCCCATGCGCGCACTCCTTCCGGGGCTACCGGTCGTGTATTCCACGGGACTTGAGGTAGGCGACCGCATCGCCCACGGTGAGGATCTTCCTCGCCTGCTCATCGGTGATCTCGAACCCCTCGCCGGCGTCCGCCTCTCCCTCGAACTCCTCCTCGAAGCGGATGATGATCTCCACCAGGTCCAGCGAGTCCATTCCGAGCTCCTTGAAGCTCATGTCGGGTGTCACCTGCCCTTCGCCGATGCCGAGATGGGAGACGAGGATCTGGATCACCCGGTCGAGAACGGTAGTCACACTGTGTCTCCCTCTGCTCCGGCTGGCTGGTCAGGTCGGTTCCGCGATGACGGATGAGCTGCCCGGCGTGGCGCCGCCGCCCTTGGCCAGGAGTGTGGCGGGCGCCTCGACGGGGATTCCGAGTCCTTCGGAGACCCGGAACCACACACGTACGTCGGCGACTTGCTTCATGAAACCCCGGTTGGTCTCGAACATGTCGGCGCGCGCCGGCATCCCGCACGCCTCCATGACGGAGCCGAACACGGCAACCGCCTCTTCCGGCACCCGCCGGAAGTCCTCGGACCGTTCGCTGCCCACGAGGTCGAGCAGTTCCAGAAAGCCGTCGCCGAGGGCGTCGGCCTGGAGGTCCATGGCGACGTTGCGGCCCACTTCGCTGCGTACGCTCCCGAGAGCCACCGTCATCATCCTCAGGTAGATCTCGGCCTTCCGCAGAATCGGCAGCACGCGGTTGCGGTGGCCGCTCTCCACGGCGCCGTGCAGATCGTCCGAGAGGCTCCACACCGTCATCGCGTACCAGTTGGCGGCGATGCGGCACGACACCCAGGCTTCGGGGCTGGGCGCGACCGGGGCCGTGCACACCTGCGACAGGGGTGGATGTCCGGCGGTGCGGTGGACGGCGGGCACGGCGCTGCCGTCCAGGTCGACCACCGCGGCGCCGGTGGCGAGGAGTTCGTCGGCGACGGGCCGGGCGAGCGTCCGGACGGCGCCGCGGTCCATCACGAAGCGGGCGACGGCGGGGCTGGTGGCGTACAGCGAGCGGTCGGGCCGTAGCAGGAAGCCCGCGCCGCCCGCGACCTGGGCCTTCCATCCCTCGGCCAGGTCGAGCCGCAGATGCCCCTCCGGCGGAAGGCCCGCTGCGGTGGCCTGGAGCTCCGCACCGAACTCGGCACCCAGCAGGGCTTCCAGTACGGCCGGGACCTCGCCGCTCCGGTCGGGTCCGGTGCCCCAGGCCCGGCGCATCAGGTCGTTGAAGAGACGCTCGACGTCGGCGGCGTCCCAGGGGTCCTCCGGGGCCTGCACCCGGCGCCCCTTCTCCAGCACGGTCCGGTCGCTGACGAAGGTGATCCCGCGTGCCGCCGCGACGCCTTCGACCGCGGCGAGCAGGGCCTCGCACAGGTACTGGGAGCCGGCCGGGAGGTTGCCCGAGCGCAGGTGCACTCCGGCCCGCCCGGCCATCCGGAGGCACAGGGCGCGTGAGTAGTTGTGGATCGCGGCCGACAGGAGATCCGCCGAGCTGTCCTTCAGGAACTCCGGGGTTACCCGCTCGGTGATCGGGACGCTGTTCACCACGCGGTCGTACAGCCACAGATGGTCGGCCCACCATTCCCGGTCGTCGACCGGGGGCGGGGTGCGGCCCTGGTACGGCTCGGTGACCGAGCGGGCCCAGGTGTTGACCCACCCCTTGGTCTGCTCCCACGCGTCGGGACAGAGGAAGTCGACGTCGACCCGTCGGCCGTCGTGGAAGGAGTGCATCGGCAGCCGCCCTGCCGTGCTGCCCGAGACGAGCAGGTCGAGGTCGGAGCGAGCGTGGCCGAAGCCGGACACCGAGGAGCCGATCAGCATGACGCAGTCGTCGTCCGCGAACCGGCCCCCCTGCCGGAGATGGGCGGCCACGGTCCGCGCGATCTCCAGTTCGTGCGACTGATCCAGCACGATCCCTCCCGGTTTGACTCATAAGTGCACGATGACGCGGTCCCAACTGCGCAGGGTGACGCACCGGCGCGAGGGCATCGCCTCTGCCAGCCGGACCCCGGGGAACGTCTCCAGCAGGCACGCCAGCGCCGACCGGCCCTCCAGTCGGGCCAGTCGTGCTCCCACGCAGCGGTGGATGCCGCCGCCGAAGGACACGTCCGGGCCGGCCCGTCCCGGGTCGCGGTTGGCGGAGGCGAGCACGAGCAGGACGCGGTCCCCCGCGGCGATCCTCCGGCCGCCCACGTCTGTCGGGACGGCCGCCGTCCGGGCCACGATCTGCACCGGCGAGATCCGTGTGATCAGGTCGTCCACCAGGGTGTCGTCGACGCGCTGTCGCGCGGGGGCCCCGGGCGGCAGCGCGCTCAGCCGCCGGGCGGCATCGGCCAGGAAGTCGGAGACGGTCCTGGTCCCGGCGAGGATCAGGAACATCAGCAGTTGCCGGGCCTCCGCCTCGCTCAGCCGTCCGGCCTCGACGTCGCGGGCCAGGGTCCAGTGCAGCGTCCCTGCCCGCGCCGGTCGGGCGCGCCCCTCGTCGAGACACGCGCCGAGTGCCCGATAGGCCGTCAGCGCCTGGTCGGCGGTGTGTGCCGTCGCCATGGGCTCAAGTCCGCCCACGACGTCGCGGACCCAGCCGGTGACCCGGTCGTCGGCGTGCAGTTCGAGCCCGGAGATCAACTCGAAGACGCGCAGCGGGATCACGGTGGCGAACCGCGGGACCAGATCGACCCGGTCACCCGCCCAGCCCAAAGAGCACACGACCTGACGGACGCACTCCTCCAGGCGCGGGGCCAGACGCCGTAGCGCCTCGGGCCCGAAGGTTTCGCGCACGGCGCCGCGCAGCCGGGTGTGGTCGGGCGGGTCGAGCATGAACAGGGAGGGGCGGCCGGGGTCGAGTGTGACGTAGGGATCGACGAGATCCTGGGTGGTCGCGTCCGGGCTGCTGCGGAAGACGATGTGGTCGCGCAGGACTCGGGCGACGTCGTCGTACCGAGTGACCACCCAGCAGTCCAGCAGGCGGCTGTAGTGGACCGGGCTGCGCTCCCGTAACTGCGCGTAGACCTCTTCGGGGGCCCGCTGAAAGGCGTCACGGAACGGGTTGAAGGCCAGTCCGGCCTCCTTCCGCTCCTCGGCGAGGCACCGGCGCAGCCAGGCGAGTCCCCTGTTCTCGGTGGCGTATCCGCTACTCATCTACCGTGCTGCCCGAACCCGTTCGAGGTGGCCCAGGGCGTCCTGCTCGATCCGTCGGACAGCTCCGGAGATGTTCTCGTCCTTCGGAACGTCCGCCAGGGCGACGGTCTGCCACCGCCACCCGTGCGCGGCCTGCCGGAAGGCGTCGCGGCAGTGGTCCTGCATCGCGAGGAAGGAAGCGTCACCGTGCTCCCCGGCAAGACCGTAGCTCTCGAACGGGGTGGTGACATCGCCGGTGGCCGCCCGCCAGCGCACGGCCAGCCGTGGATCGGTGTCGACCCAGTAGCCGTACGTCGGCCCGAACAGCGCGTGGAAGAGCCCTCTGGCGGTGTCCAGGACGCGCTGCGCCTCGGTGTGCTCGGGGGAGCCGGGACCGGACATGCGCTGGGCCAGCAACACGTTCTTCAGGACGTGTTTGTACCCGAAGCTGTCGTTGACGACGACCACGCCGTCGCGCAGCCGTGACTCGACATAGCTGTGCACCCAGAAGCCGCCGACGATCTCCAGGACGGCCGAGGAGAGCAGGGGCCGCGCGCTGTTGGCCGCGACGTCCACCGCGCGCAGCCGCTCCTCGATCTCGGAGAACTTGGCGGCGTCGTCGTCACCGGCCAGCAGCGCGCCGAGATCGTTGAGGGGGTCCGCCGGCACGGCCTCGGCGTACTGGGCGCGCAGGGCGGCGAACGCCACGTGGGACAGCACACCGGAGGTGGCCGGTTCCGCGCCCGCCATGGCCCGCTTGAAGTTGACGATTTCCACCTCGTGGCCGCCCGCCCGCAGGGATTCGGCCAGTTCGACGGCGATCGTGCTCTTGCCCGCTCCGTCGATGCCCATGAGGGCGATGTGCAGGCCCTCGGGCCTGGCGGAGCGCTGCGGCCGGTCCGGTCCTGCGTCAGGGCGGCGAACTTCCACGGTACCTCCGATGCTGCGGATGGGTTCTCGACTCAGCGGTCGGTACGGGTCACCTCGCGACGCCCACGGCCAGGACGCGTTCGTCGTGTGTGTCACCGGTCTTGCGGCGGTACTGGACCAACTGGGCGACGGTGATCAGCGGCAACTGGAACTCGTCGGCGAAGCGGCGCAGATCGGGCAGGCGTTTCATGGTCCCGTCGTCGTTGACCAGCTCGCACAGCACACCCGCCGGGTGGCACCCGGCCAGGCGTACGAGATCGAGCGTCGCCTCGGTGTGCCCGGTCCGGCGCAGGACGCCGCCCGGGACACCGCGCAGCGGCACCACGTGGCCCGGCCGGCACAGGTCTCCGGCCGTGGTGGCCGGATCGGCGAGCAGCCGGATGGTGTGGGCACGGTCGGCGGCCGAAATTCCGGTGGTGACACCTTCCCGGGCGTCCACGGTCACGGTGTAAGCCGTACCGCGCCGGTCCTGATTGATGGAGTACATCGGCGGCAGTTCGAGGCGGTCGCAGTCCTGCGGGGTCAAGGGCGCGCACACATATCCCGAGGTGTGGCGCACCATGAAGGCGAGCAGTTCCGGGGTGGCGTGCTGGGCGGCGAAGATCAGATCGCCCTCGTTCTCCCGGTCATTGTCATCCGCCACCACGACCGGCCTTCCGGCCCGCACGGCGTCGATGGCGTCCTCGACGCTTTCGAGAGGGAACATCCCCATCTCCTCTTCCGACATGGCCTTGCACCAAGCGCGAGCGAGGTCAGGAGCGGAAGAGCGCGACAGCCCAGGGCCACCGGCCGGGTGAACGCGCCGGTGTACACCAGAATGCCAACACACGCAAACTCCCTTCCGGACTTTAACCGTCGGCCCCGAAATTCCATCGGGTCAACCGGTCGATGGCTTCGACCGGGTCGCGGGCTTTCACCGCCGGTTCGGAATTGCACCGAACCCCGCTTGCGTTGTGTGGATTGATTTTGGCAGCTATATGCTGCCACAGGCCCATGTGCCGCGCCAAGCTGTTCCATCCCCTCCCGCGCGCAAACACCGGTTCTCGGCCGATAACGCGTTCGGTCATGCGGCCGCCCGGCGCCGGAGTACGGGGCGTGCCGTGGCGGGCCCGTCGAGGCATCCGGCCACCCCCCGTACGGTCGGATGGCCGAAGACGTCCCGGACGGCCACCTCACGGCCCGGCTCGGCCCGGAGCCGCGCCACCAGCCGTACGGCGAGCAGCGAGTGGCCGCCCAGTTCGAAGAACCCGTCCTCGGGTCCGACCGGCTCCACACCGAGCACCTCGCCGAACAACCGGCACAGCGCCTCCCCACGGTCGTCTCGCGGGGCGCCGCCCGTCGTGCCGGCGCCGTGGTCGGGCACGGGCAGCCGGACGCGGTCGACCTTGCCGTTCACCGTCAGCGGCAGCCCTTCCTCCCTCGGGCAGCACCGCGGCCACGGCACGTCTCACCTCGGCGGCGACGACGGGGCGTCCGGCCGCCGGCACGACGTACGCCACGAGCCGCCGGTCGCCCGGCCGGGTTCCCGGCTCTCGAAGGCGAGCAGGACCTGGAACAGCGGGTGGTGGGCCAGGGACCGGCTGGGGTTGAGCGTCTCGACCAGGAGGTCGAAGGGGAGGTCCTGGTGGGCGCAGGCGTCCAGGTCGCGGCCCTGTCAGCCGTATGCCCTCGGCCAGACGGTAGGCCACTCCCCCGGCCCCCACCTGCTCCAGGAACCGCAGCCGCCGTTGGGCGTGGGAAAGGGGAAGTCCTGTCATCGCTCGGCCCCGGGGCAGACAGCGGACCGGCACCTGTCGAGCAGGCCGTCCGTCGTGGCCGCGCCGTCGGTCGCCAAGCGGTGCAGTTCGTCGTCGTACCAGGCGAGCAGCGCGTGCAGGCCGGTCCGCGGGAGGAGTCCGGGGTCGGCGCGTACGACGAGCGGCATCTCGGGGCCGCCGCGGACCTTGACGTCCAGGCGCGGGCCGATCTGGCGGTAGGGGCGGGTGGTCTCGATCCGCCGGGTCCCGCCTCCGAGTCCCTGCGGATCGCCGGGGACGTCATGGGCCATGAAGTTGAAGAAGTGGTCGAAGCCCAGCACGATCCCCCGCTCGGTGAGCACCAGGCCGGTCACCGTGTCGATGTCGTACGTGCCGAGTCGGTACGCCTTCAGGGCGGCTCCGTGGACTCGCCGGACATATCGGGCGAAGGGAGCGGCTCCGGGTTTCAGCGCCAGGGGCACGTACTGGTTCATGGAGCTGACGATGGTGCGCCAGGGTGCGGTGAAGCGGTTGCTCGACTGGAGCGTGTGGACGACCTGTTCGGTTCCGGTCACGGCCGCCGTGGCGAGTGAGGTCAGGGCGAGGAGGACGGTCTGGGGCGGTACGCCGAGCCGCCGGGCCGCCGCGCCGAGCCCGGTCCGTGCGCCGGGAGAGCGAAGGACGGCCTCGATACGGCCGGGGTGGTGACCTGCCTCGTCCGGCACCGGGAACAGCTCCTGAGGCAGCGTGCGCAGCAGGTCGCGCCAGTGGCCGAGGGCCGCCTCGCGGCGCGGGCGTTGGGCGGCGGAGCGTTGGAGACGGGCCAAGTCCACCGGCCGGGCCGGGGTTTCGTCCAGTTGACGCCTGCCGTCGGGGTCGTCGGCGCCCATCAGGGCGGCGGCCTCGGCGCGCAGCCGGGCCAGTCCGTAGCCGTCGGCGACGATGTGGTCGACGACGATGACCGCGTACGCCGGGCGTCCGCCGTCGGTGACCACGGTGAAGCGGCGGGCGAACTCCTCCGCGCGGTCGAAGGGTTGGCCGCATCGTTCCCGTCCGGCCGCTTCGGCCTCGGCTGGCGTGGCGCCCGGTCGCTCGACGACAGCCACATCCACCCCGTCCGCGACCGGCATCACATGCTGTTGCCGCTCGACGAACCGCGTGCGCAGCGACTCATGGCGGGCGCACAGCGTGTGCAGTGCCTTCGTCACCGTCGCGAGAGGGCAGTCGGGCGGCACGGGCACCACCGTGCTCAGGTAGGTCTCGGGCCAGCGGTCGAGCGGCCAGTCGGTCATGACGCGCCAGACCGAGAGCTGGCCGTAGGTCAAGGGGGCGCGGTCGGCGGCCGACGTGGTGGTCATGTCCCTTTCCTCATACGTCGTCGAGGGCAGCGGAGGCCCGGCTCATCCGTTCCAGGACGCGCAGCAGGAGCAGGCCCAGCAGAATGTAGACGGCGGCCTTGGACAGTTCCCAGCCGAGCAGGCCCGCCACCCCGGCCTGTTCCGCGAGTGCGCGCCGGGCGGCCTCGATGCCCTGCGTCATGGGCATCGCCGCGCCGATGAGGGCGAGCCAGTCGGGCAGTCGGCCGACGGGAATGTTCACCCCGCAGAGCAGGAGGATGGCGTACAGCACCACGTTGGAGACGAAGGTCGCCTCGCGGGTGCGCAGTCCTATCGCGCCGATCACCAGTCCGCAGGCGCTGCACGACAGGGCGGTGACCAGGACCGCCGCGGCCAACCCGGGCAGGGCTGCGGCCGGGATGGCCACCCAGCCGAGGGCGACACCGAAAGCCAGCATGAGCGTCGAGGTGAAGGCGCCGATCAGGACGGCCGGGAAGATCCGGCCGCTGAACATGACCGCGCGGTTGGCGGGGGTGGCGAGGAGCGCGCTCAAGGTGCCGCTGTGACGCTCGCCCTGGATCGACATGGACGGGGCGAACAGACCCGCCATGGCGCAGGAGATGAGCGCGTTGCCCACCACGTAGTACGCGACCGGGCGGGTGCCCAGGTAGCGGCCGAGGTGGGCGAACCACACCAACTGCACCACCGGCACGCCGATCACGGTCGGGACGAAGGCGGACGGGCGCAGCCAGCGGAACAGGGCGAGATGCGAGCGCCAGCCCGCCACGAGGAACAGCCGCAGGGTCACTGAAGGGCCAGCGTGCCGCTGGAGCGTGCCATCCACTCGAACCTCCTCTGCAACAGCAGTGTGAGGGCGCCGTAGACGGCGGACAGCAGCAGGCACATACTCACCGCGCGGGCGGCCCCGGGGGTTCCGAGCGCCGCGCCTTCCAGGGCCTTCACTCCCCAAGTGGGCGACAGGCACCAGGAAATGACCCGGACCGGCTCGGGCAGCGTGGAGACGGGGGCGAGCATGCCGCTGAGCATCCAGACCGGGTACTCGAAGAAGTTGGCCAGCGACTGGGCGGTCGGGTACAGGATGAACGCCGAGGACAGCAGCAGTCCGAGCATGCCGAGCGCCAGCACGGTGGCCGGCAGGGCCAGCAGGAACAGCGCGGGGTCCCCGAGGTGCACAGGCATGTCGAACAGCAGCGCGCTCCACACCAGGGAGGCCGCGAGGCCGTAGACGCCCAGAGTGGCGGTGGCGAGGGCGAAGGGCACGGTGATCAGGAAGGTGGAGCGCGGGCTGGCGACCAGGGGTTCGAGGACCTGCGTCCAGCGCAGCCGGTTGATGGCGTTGCCTGAGCCGAGCAGGGTCGAGGACCACATGCCCATGAGCCCGGCGCTGAGCGCCACCGAGATGGGTGCGACGTCCCGGTCGGAGCCGTCGAGCATGTGGAAGGCCAGCGAGGCGCAGATCAGCGGCAGGAAGACGGCGAGGAAGACGTACAGCCGGGTGCGGACGAGCTGGCGCAGCTCCAGGCGCCAGGCGCGCAGCAGGTAGCCGGCTGTCGCACGCGGGCCGGCGTTCGTCGGTGCCGCGGTCACCGGGCGGCTCCGGCGATGAGGGAGACGTAGGCGTCCTCCAGCGTGGGTTCGCGCTTGAAGACCTGGAGGACGGAGAGCCCGCTCAGCGCGGCCAGGACGGCGGCGGTCACATCCGTCTCCTGGCCGCTGTGCACGTCGAGCACCTGGCCCGCGTCCCGGTCGGACAGGCTCACCGACTGGACGCCGGGCAGGGCGCGCAGCCGGTCCACGTCCCGCTGTCCCGCGCCGTTGAGGTGCACGGTCAGCACGACCTGGCCGTCGGTCTGCTTCTTCAGCGACTCGGGGGTGCCCTCGGCGATCTTCCGTCCGTCGCGCATCACGAGCACGCGGTCGCACAGTTCGTCGGCCTCGAACATGTAGTGGGTGGTGAGCAGCACCGTACGGCCCCGGTGGACCTGTTCGCGGACGAGCGCGCGCAGTTCGCGGGCGCCGACCGGATCGATGCCGTTGCTCGGTTCGTCCAGGATGACCACGTCCGGGTCGTGCAGCAGCCCGCGCGCGATGTGCAGCCGCTGTTTCATCCCGCGGGAGTAGGACTCGACCCTTTTGCGTTCCTCGCCCAACAGCCCGACCATGTCGAGAAGTTCGGGCACCCGCCGCTTCTGCTCCCGGTACGGCAGCCCGTACAGGTCGGCGAAGAGCAGCAGGTTGTCCCGGGCCGACAACCGGGCGTACAGGCCCTGGTCACCGCCCAGGATCACGCCGGTCAGGCGGCGCACGGCCTGCGCCTCGGCCACCACGTCGTGCCCGAGGACCCGGGCCCGACCGGAGGTCGGCAGCAGCACTGTCATGAGGATCTTGACGGTGCTGGTCTTGCCCGCTCCGTTGGGCCCGAGCAGTCCGACCATCTCGCCGCGTCCCACGCGGAGCGACAGTCCGTCGACCGCACGCTTCACCCCGCCCTGGGGTCCGCGGAAGGTTCGTGTGAGGTCGTCCACAGCGATGGCGGACGCTGATTCGGAATCCTGCATTCGCACCTCTTACGGCCATCGGACGAGAAGAGGGACCCGGCAACTCCACAGCGACCCTAAAACCCGGCCGGGTGGCCCTCAATCAACACCGTCCAGGTTGTCCGAAACTGACCCCGTCCTCCACGTGCGATCCAGGTGAACGGGGTTTCCCGCGCCTGGAGTTGGCCCAGATCACGCCTTGTCACTCCGATGGGGTCGAGTTAGGCTCCGCAAATCCCTCGCGATTTCCACGGTTTTCCGCACGTCACCGTCAAATTCCCGCCGACCGAAGAAATCCGGGCGTCCTCCCGGTTTCAGAAAAGGCGCCAGAAAGGTGTGACCATGCCACCGGAGTACGATCCGTGGGCCCGCTGCACACCCGCCGACCGGGCGGTGATCGAGAATCTCCAGGGCGAGATCACACCGGTGCGTCCCGACGAGGTGCTCCACGAGCTGCGTCGCCGGTACTCCGCGGGCGGCTCCGGCGTCGCACTCACCGACGGCGGCCGTGACTGGTCCTACGAGGAGCTCGGCCAGTGGGCCCTCGGCCTGTGCGCGGCGCTGACGGAGCGGTTCGGCGCCGGGGTCCTCGGCGTGGCGATCGACCGCTCGGCCGAACTCGTCGCCGCCGTCCACGCCGTGGCCCTCTCCGGCGGCGCCTACTGCCCGCTGGGGACGGCCGATCCGGTCGCCTGGCGCCGGTCGGCGGCCGACGTCGCGGGTGTCGAAGCGGTGCTGGTGGCCGGGGGAGGCCAGGATTTCGCCGCGAGTCTCGACGTACGGGCGCGTTGTGCCGTGCCCCCCGAGGGCGAGCCGTCGGCGCTGGACGCCGACGCTGTTGCCCAGGTCATCTTCACCTCGGGTTCCACCGGGCGGCCCAAGGGCGTCGTCTGCACACATCAGGGGTTCGCCAACCGAATCCGGTGGATGCAGCGGGCCTTTCCGCTCACCGAGGACGACCGGGTGGCCCTCAAGACCCCGGTCACCTTCGACGTGGCCGGGTGGGAGCTGTTCTGGCCGCAGTACGCGGGTGCGCGCGGCGTGGTGATCCCGCCCGGGGAACACACCTCGCCGGAAGCGCTGATCACCCGGTTCACCGAACACCGGGTGACGGTCGCCCATTTCGTGCCGTCGATGCTGCGCCTGTGGCTGCGGGCGGAGGGCGCCCGGCGCTGTCCCGAGCTGCGGCTGGTGTTCTGCAGCGGCGAGGCGCTGACGACCGACCTGGTCAGGGAGTTCGCCCGGCAGTCGGACGCCGAGCTGCACAATCTGTACGGCCCCACGGAGGCGTCCATCGACGTGACCCACGCGCGGGTGGACCTGGCGCCCCGGGACCCGGTGCCGATCGGGCGTCCCATGGACAACACGCGGGTGTACGTCCTCGACCGCGACGGCCTGGTCTGCCCGGTCGGCGAGACGGGCGAGATCTGCCTTCAGGGTGTCGGTGTGGCCGCCGGCTACCTCGACGGCGACCGAAGCCGTTTCTCCCCTGTGGGGCCCGAACCGCCCGCGGGCTGGCGCTCGTTCAGAACGGGTGACCTCGGCCGGTGCGCGCCGGACGGGCAGATCGAGTTCTGCGGGCGCGTCGACGACCAGGTGAAGATCAGGGGGCAGCGGGTCGAGCCCGCCGAGGCGGAGTGCGCGCTGCGGGAGCACGCGGCGGTGCTGGACGCGTGTGTGGTGCCGTACCGCAGCGGGTCCGGTCGCTGGTCCCTCGCCGCTCATGTGGTGCTGCGGCCCGATCACGATCTGCTCGATCCGCTCGGTGCGCTCATGGGGCATCTGGCGGACCGGATTCCCAGCCGGTCGGTGCCGGCCCGGATCAACGTCGTGGAGGGGTTGCCGGTCGGGAAGCACGGGAAGACGGACCGGGGCGCGCTGCTCGTTCCCCGCCGGGGGCGGCCCGACCTCGCAACGGCGTTCGAAGAGCCCTCGACCCGGTTGGAGTTGCTGATCGCCGGGGTGTGGGCACATGTGCTGGACCTCGACGAGGTGGGCCGGTTCGACGACTTCCATCAGCTCGGCGGCGACTCGCTGGCCGCCGTGGAGATCTCCTTCCTGATCGCCGAGCGGCTCGGGCTCGACTCCGACGACGATCTCGTCGCGGACATCCTCCTCGACGGGGACACGGTGGCGAACGCGGCCGGGGCGGCCGTCGCCGGAGGGATCGACGACGGCCCTCTGTGAGGGTTCGACGGTGGATCACTCCGGTGCTCCCGCCCCGGAGCACCGGTTCGCCCTGCTCGTTCTCGATGACCAGCCCGAAACTACACCGCGACGCCCTGCCCGAGCGAGGTCACGGTGACCTTCGCCTCGATGGCCTCGTCGGCCCACGCCCGCCGCGGGAATTTCCGGTCCGTGCGCACGGCGGTGAAGTGCGGTCGGCTGCCGGCCTTGGCCGCCAGGGACGCCGTCAACAGCCCATGACACATGACGCGTTCGGCCTGACAGGGAACGAGGTGGCCCCACAGGGCACACGGAGGCGGAGAAAGTCGTATCGGCCGCCCTGCGACACGACGCCCGCAACGCGGACCGCCCGCTCGCCCTGCTCGGGCTCAAGTGATCACGAAACGAATGTCCGCCGACTACGCCGAGGTCCTGAGGTGGAGCCGGGCGCCTGGAGGTCACCCGGCCCCCGGTCGTCAGCCGCTGAGCTGGCCGTCCTCGACCTTGACCTCACCGAGCTTCTGGAACCGCTTGTAGCGGATGGCCGGGGTGTTCACGTTGACCCTGATCGCGAACACGTCGTCGCTCTCCTCCCGGGCCGCCTCGGCGCACTGCTCCAGGTCGGTGGCGTACGGGGTCTCCTGGAGCATGCGCGCCAGGTGGGAGGTGTTGGCCACCATGAAGCGGATCAGCTTGTTGGTGTGGAAGTGCCGGTCGCCCTTGCCCTCGATGTAGCCGGGTCCGGTGCCGGCCGGGCCGAGCCAGTAGGCCGCGGCGTTCGGCGGCACGCTGTAGCCGAGCCGGCCGAGGTTGTTCAGCACGGTGCCGGCGACATGGTGGGCGCCGTCCTCGTTGCCGCACATCAGCAGCCCGGCGACCTTGTTGTACAGCGGGAACTGCTTAGTGTCGGGGTTCAGCTCGTCCATGAGGTTGAGCTTTTCGAGGATGACATGGGCGGACGAGGTGCACATGTTGAGGGTGATCGGGGTGGCGATGACAAGGATGTCGGCCTCCCTGATCTTGCCGAGCAGCCAGGGCCACTCGTCCTCGCGGCGCGCCTTCTCCCCGGCGTTCCAGTCGTCGTAGTCGTCCCAGTACTCCTGCTCGATGTCATGGTCGATGACCCGGATGACCTCGGTCTCGATTCCCTCCTTCTCGTAGAGGGGGAGGGCCTTGTCGATGAGTCCCTGGGTCTGCGAGCGGCTGGGTGACCGGCGCAGAGTGGTGTTGAGAATGAGAGCTTTGAGAGCCATTCTTCTCGTTCCTTCCCGTCGCGACTGGTTCGACTGCAGCGGAGCGGGGGCGCGTCTCGCCCTCAGTCCTTGGGCAGGTAGTCGTTGGTGTAGGCCTGTTCAGCCGGGATCTCCTTCTTGATCAGGCCCTTCTCCTTCATGAAGTCCGCCATCCGGCTCCAGGTCTGCGGGTCGCTCTCCCCGAGCCGCCCGCCGGAGCCGCGGATGAGCGGCACCGACGCCTTGAGCACCGCCAGCGCCGCAGCCTTGCCTTTGGAGTCCTTCAGCGTGGGGATGTGGGCGCGGCTGAGCTCGACCGCTTCCTCCGGGTCGGCCAGGGTGAACTCGACTCCGCGCAAGGTCGCCTCGACGAACTTCCGTACGTCCTCGGGCTGCTGCTTCAGGTAGCTCTCGGACGCTCCGATGCCCGAGGAGATCAGGGGCGCGCCGTCGGTGCCCTCGGCGAGCCGTACGGCGCGTACGTCCAGGCCCGCCTGTTCGAACTGCACCTGGTCGTTGTTGACGAAGCCCATCACTCCGTCGACCCGCTTGGCGGCGAGGGCCGCCTGCTGGGTGTAGCCGATGGACTTCACCTTCACGTCGTCGGTGGTGAGTCCGCCCTCGGCCATCAGCGCGAGCAGGCCGAAGTAGGTCTCGCCGTAGGGTCCCGGCACCCCTATGGTCTTGCCCTTCAGACCCTTGGCGTCACGAATGGACGAGTCAGCAGGGACCAGCAGGGCCACGGGGTAACTCTTGTAGAGCGTCATGACGTTGACGACCGGGACGGAGCCGGCCCGGCCCTGCACGATCTCGTCGCCGCCTGCGATGACGAGATCCTCTTTACCCGCTTTCAGACCGCCGAACAGGTCCTCGCTGGCGCTGTGGTGATGCAGCGTCACATCGAGGCCCGCGTCCTTGTAGTAGCCCTTCTCCTCGGCCACGTAGAAGGGCGCGAACTGGATGTTCGGTATGTAGGTGAGTCCGAGCGTGAGCGGGGTGGCGTCCCCGTCGCTGTTGTCGCTCGCGTTCGGTTCCTCCGCGCAGGACATGAGGGTCGCCGCCAGCAGGGCGACGGCGACGGCCGCCTTCACGGTACGGCGTCGGGCGGGGATTCCGATGGCAGCTCTCATGGACGGGGCTCTTTCTGATGGCACATCGATTCGGCTTCGGGCGGGGGGCGGTCAGGTGTGTGGTGCGGGTCGGTCACCAGCGGGCCCACCGCTCCAGCAGCAGCATCAGGCCGTAGAGGCAGGCGGCGAGCAGGGTCAGGACAAGCAGGGTGGCGAAGAGGCCGACGGTGTCCGCCTCGCTGCGCTGGACGGTGAGCAGTTGGCCGAGTCCGTCGCCGCCGACCACGAACTCGCCGACGACGGCTCCGGTGATCGAGAGGGTGAGCCCGGCCCGGATGCCCGCGAGGGTGCCCGGCAGGGCGAGTGGCCACTCGATGTACCGCAGCATCTGCGCACGGCCCACTCCGTCGACACGTGCCGCGTTCATGATGTCGGGGTCGATCTGCCGCAGCCCCAGAACCGTGCTGACCAAGATCGGGAAGAACACCAGCAGGGCGCACAGCACGGCGATGGGCAGCAACCCGTAGCCGAACCACAGGGCGAGCAGCGGGGCGAGCGCCACCGCGGGCACCGCCTGGGAGGCGGCCACATATGGTTGCAGCGCGGCGGCGGCCACGCGGTTGCGGGCGATGAGGTAGGCGAGCGGAAGAGCGACGGCCAGGCCCAGCGCGCTGCCTGCGATGCTCTCGGTCACGGTCCGCGCGACGTAGTCGAGCAGGAAACCGTCCCGCAGTTGGCTTACCAGCTCCTTCGCAATGGAATAGGGAGTGGGCAGGAAGAAGGTGGAGACGACTCCCCAACGGGTTACGGCATCCCACAGGGCGACGAGGAACAATCCGAGCAGGACCGGTGCCAGAAGGCCGAGACCGCCGCGACTGCGTATGCGTGGCCGCCGCGTGGCTTCCTTTTCCCGCGCCTCGATTCGGGCGTCTTCGAGATCATCCGCAATGGCGATCTCAAGGTCGTCTGCTTCGGATTGTGACGTGTCGCGCGTGGCACCTTGTTGGAACACTCAACCTTCCCTGGTTCCACTTCAGCACGTCCTGTGAATGCCACACAGGGCGAATTCGGCTCAAGTTGCGCTCCCCGCAAACTAGTCCACGATCCGGATACCCGCAACGAATAAGCGGGGGAGAAAAAACCGGTCACGCGGCCCGGTTTACGGACCAGGCGAGTTGCATCCGCGGGAGGGCGGGAAACACAGGAACGCCTCCCGCGAGGGAGGCTTATCACACAACCGCTCGACAACCGTGAGCAATGAGCGAGTTTCCGTCAGGGAGCTGCACCGTGTGACCACCACGTCAGAAGGGGTCCGGTGAGCCCACCGCCCTGTTCACCGCCTTGATGAGTCCGCTCGAACTTGGCCGGATACGGTTTCTGTTGAGGCGTCGATGGGTGCCGGGTTCGCGCACCGGGGAAGTGCGCCCAGCAGGGCCCCGGCAGCATCCGCAGCGGGATGTCGTCGAAGCAGGGCAGGGCCGCGGCCAACTGTGTGTTCCACGGGCACTGTCCGTCTCCTCCGGGCGTACCGCCGAGCGGGCGGACCGAGGGTCCCTCGCTGCAGTCCCGCCTCGGCCGGGCCCACCCCGCGCCGAACCCGAGGTCGGGGCTCCGCATCCAGGTCACGGCCTTGCCCTGGCCGGCGAGGGTCCGCTCGTCGAGCGGGCCGGGCAGGGGGCTTCGGTCGCCGGATGCCCCAGGTGATCGAGCCGCCGAAGGTCTGCTGCGTCTCGGTGAGCAGATGCGCCCCGGCGGCCGAGTCGGCGCGCCCGTCCTTGACGCGCGACGCCCGGGGAGCGCCTGATTCTGAAGCGTCAGCGGCCCCTGGGCCGGGGCGGGCGGCACGGCGGCCCGCCGCCCGGCGACCTCCGCGGCCGGGCAACGGCAGCGATCACGATCCGTGAGGTCCAGCATCGTCGCTCGGAACGAAAAGCTCCATTTAGTCTTCGTGACAGCAAACGTTGGTCCTGCTTGTCTGAAGTGCGATTCGCTCGTCCTCGTCGCAGTCCTCCGGCGCTTCCAAGCCGCGGAAGGGAGCGCAGCCCATGTCCGGGGCCACTAGCGAGGATCTTGAACAGGCAGCGGCCCAGGAGATGCACAACGCGGTGCTTGAGCCGGCTTCTTTGCCGGAAAGGAACATGCCATCGGCCGCGAAGCAGTCCGGGGAGCGGAAAGCCGTCAGCGCTGAGGGGTTCCGGGCGGTGAGTGGGCGGCGGCGCGTTACTCGCGGACCTGAGCGTTCACTGTGGGATGCGCGTCACCGCCGGCCGCGCCCAGGTCTGCGAGCAGGCGCAGCCCGTCCTCGGCGGGGCTGCCGGGGGTCGCGGACAGCACCACCAGCTCCATGCCTGATTCGTTCGGCAGGATGAAGTTCTCCTGGTGCAGTTCCAGCAGCCCGATCAACGGGTGCCGGTATGCCTTGCGTCCATATGTACGAGCGCGCACGTCCGCACGGGCCCACAGACGGCGGAAGCGCTCGCTGCCCATCGCCAGCTCGCCGATGAGCGAGGCCAGGCGGGGGTCCTCGGGGTACTTGCCGGCGGCCAGGCGCAGATGTCCGACCACGTCGAGGGTGCACGTCTCCCAGTCCGCGTAAAGGCCGCGCTCGGCCTCCTCCAGGAAGATGTGCCGGGCGGTGTTCAGGCCCGGCATCGACCGGCCGTAGAGGAGCCCGGCAAGGCGGTTCCCGGCGAGCACGTCCAAGCGGTGGTTCGTGATCAGCGCGGGTCCGTCGGCGACCAGGTCGAGGACGCGCAGCAGCTCGGGCCGGACCCGCCCACCCGGTGCCTTCGCGCGGCGGCGGCGCTGCCGAGCGAGCCGGTAGAGGTGCCCGCGTTCGGTGTCGTCGAGGCCGAGGACGTGGGCGAGGGCGTCGAGGACCTGCTCGGAGGGCTGGGTCGCGCGGCCCTGTTCCAGGCGTACGTAGTAGTCGACGCTGACTCCGGACAGGTGCGCGACCTCTTCGCGGCGCAGCCCTTGGACCCGGCGGCGGCTGTCGGTGGGGATACCGGCGGTCGCCGGGTCGACCCGGGAACGCCGGGTCCGCAGGAAACCCGCAAGATCGTCCATGCCCCCAGTATCGCCTCGGTGGTGTCCGTGAAGGTGGTCCTGCCGGTACCAGGAAGTCCCGTCCGACGGAACAGGAGCCCCTGAACGCGGGGTGCCGTGGTGTCCAGGATGGAAGGCATCCGATCCGAAGGAGTTCCCATGAAGACGCTGATCGTCTATGCCCACCCGGAGCCGAAGTCGCTCAACGGCTCGCTGAAAGACCTCGCGGTGTCCACGTTGGAGAGCGCCGGGCACGAGGTACGGGTGAGCGATCTGTACGCGATGAACTGGAAGGCGGCCGTGGACGCCGCGGACTACGGCCCCCACGCCTCGACTCCGTTGAAGGTCGCCCTGGACTCGGGCCGGGCCTTCGACGCCGGGACGCTCACCCCGGACGTCCACGCCGAGCAGGAGAAGCTGCTATGGGCCGAAACGATCATTTTCCAGTTCCCGCTGTGGTGGTACTCGATGCCCGCGATCCTCAAGGGCTGGGTGGACCGGGTGTTCACCTTCCACTTCGCGTACGGCGTCGGCGAGCACAGCGATACCAAGTACGGTGAGCGCTTCGGCGAAGGCACCCTCGCGGGCAGGAGGGCCCTGCTGTCAGTGACCGCCGGCGGCCCGCAGTCGCACTACGCCGCCCGCGGGATCAACGGCCCCATCGACGATCTGCTGTTCCCGATCCACCACGGCATCCTCTACTACCCGGGCATCGAGGTGCTGCCCCCGTTCGTGCTGTACGGCACCGACCGGATGACCAGCGAGGGTTACCGGGACGTCGCCAAGGCCTGGGAGCAGCGCCTGCTCACCCTGGAGTCGACCGAGCCGATCGCGTTCCGGCGGCAGAACTTCGGCGACTACGAGATCCCCTCGCTGCACCTGAAGGAGGGACTGGAGCCCGCGGGCCGCACGGGTTTCGGGCTGCACGTTCGGAGCTGACCGCCGGCGACGGACAGGGCGAGCCGGGGCGCGAAACCGAGGGGCGGACCGAGGGCCGTGGCGGTGGTGGCGGTTGACGCGACCGTCTGCCTGTTTGCGGTGTGACGTACCCGCTCCCTGCATGCCTCGACCTCTGCCTGGCGATGCGGCCCGATACTGCCGGCCTCGCTCGCTGCCCGAAGCGGCTCACGGACCTTGATCCGCGGTACGTCCGGGTCCGGGCCGGGGGGGGGAAGTCGGTCAAGGTCGTCGAGGAGGGTGTTCAGGTGCTTGCTCCTGGCCGCCGCGATGACGGCGAGGCAGGCGTCGGCCGCGTCGATCACGCGGCTTTCCTCCTCGGAACAGGCGTCTTTGTCGGCATGGTCATCAGCGCCTCAGGGGCCGAGCCGGACCCCGCGCGCCGCGGCGACGGCGTCCAGGGCGCCGACGTGCCAGGTGTGGAAGTCCTTCGTCGCGTAGCAGAACGCCAGCACGTGTTCGTGCGCCGCTTCGGTGCCGATCCGCAACAGGGCCTGTACGGCGGGCTCTTGGGCGCCGAACCAGGAGTCGGGGCCGAGGAGGGCCGTCAGGGGAGTGAGGTCCCGCGCCGAGCCGCGTTCGACGAGCGCGAGGGACGCCGCCTCCCGGGCCGGGGCCGATCTGGACAACCGGCACTCACCGGAGGTCACGTACGTCGTCCCGTCCCTCCGGTCCGGCGGCGGCGCCGTGGCGAGCCCGAGCAGCGCCCCGGTCGCCTCCGCCCCGGGGTGGGCGGCGAGCGCCCCGACGAGCCGGTGACCCACGTCCTCGGGCAGGCCGTCCGCGCCGGCGGCGAGCCGGACGAGGACCGCCAGCGCCGGGCCGCCGATCTCCCGCAGCGCCCGCACGGCGGCACGCGCGAGGTCCGGCTCGGCGCCGGGCGTCACGAACTCCCCGAGCGCGCGGGCGGCTTCCGGTACCGGGAACGCGCCCAGGGCCACGACCGCCCGTCCCCGCACCGCCTCGTGCGGCGACCGCGCGCAGGCGAGCACCACCGGCAGCATGTCCGGCGCACCGATCGAGCCGAGGGCCCGCACGGCGTGCGCCCGCAGGGTGCCGGGCTGCTCCTCGTCCGTGGCCAGGGCCGCGAGGAGGGGGGCGGCGGCCGCGTGCCGCAGGGCGCCGAGCGCGTCGGCGGCGCAGGCGCGTACCCCGACCGCAGCCGTGTCGTCCGCCAGGGCCGAATGGAGCACCGGGGCCGCGTCCGTGCGTCCGGCGAGGCCCAGCACTCGCGCCACACCGCGCCGCAGGGCGACGGATTCGCCGGGGCGCGTGAACAGGTCTACCAGCTCGGACAGCACCGGCTCCGGCAGCGCGGCCACGAGGTCCGCCACCGTGTCGCCGATGTGCGCGTCGCCCAGCGCCGCCACCAGCGCACCGGCCGCCCCGGCCCCCGCGGACGCGGCGAGCGCCCCGGCGGCGGCGCGGCGCACGGCCGGTGCCGGTGCCGCGCGCAGAAGGTGCGTGAGCAGGGCATGGTGTTCGCCGTGGTCCGCTACGGCGAAGAGGCCGGGTTCCGCCGCGATGTGGGCGCAGACCGCCGCCACGGCGTGGGTCGGGCAGCCGGGGCCGCCCTGCTCCGCCGCGCCGCGCAACACGTCCCACAGGTGGGCCCGGCCGTCCTCGGTCCTGGCGAGCAGGGCCGTCGCGAGGCGCGCCGTGCCGGGGTCCGGGTCGCGCTGGGGGGTGTGGAGGAGTCGCTCGACGGCCGGGTGGCGGTGCGGCGGCGGCCACCCGACGGCGGGCAGCGCGTGCAGCGCCTCGACCGCGGCGCGGCGCAGGTGGGTGTCCGATGCGGAGGAGTGCGCGAGGACGAGCAGGGCGGAGGCGGCCCGCGGGTCCCCGATCGCGCCGAGTGTGCGCACGACGGGTACCGCGCGATCGGGCAGATGCTCCCACAGCGTGGCCAGGAGGGGCGTCACGGCCTCCGAGGCCCGCAGCGTGGCAAGGGCGTCGAGCACCCGTACCGTCCAGTACCCCCGGCCGGACGGCAACCGCTCGCACAGCTCCACGAGACCGCGGACGACCTCCGGTCCACCGATGGCCAGCAGGGCTTCGCATGCCACCTTGTCCAGTTGCCGGCGGCTGTGGTCGGACTCGGCCAGGGTACGCAGCAGCAGCGGCACGGCCGACTCCGCGCGCAGCCTGCCCAGGGACGCGAGGGCATGCCAGTGCAGTCCGGGGAGCGGCTCGTCCCCACGCGTGAGGCAGAGGTGCAGTGTCCTGACGACTTCCGGTGTGCGTACCGCGCTGCCCAGCATCGCGGTGGCGTACACGGCGGCGCCATGGTTCTCTGACCACGTGGCCCGGCACAGCCCCGCCACGTCGCCCTCCATGCGCATGCGCATCACGTCGGAGATGGACGCCGCCCGCTCCACTCAGGCCCCCTCGCCCTCGTGCACCTGATCCGACATCGCCACGTACAGCGGTGTCCCGACGACGATCGTCAGCTCCTCGCCGTCCTCCCGCGTCACGGTGGAACGCATCAACTGCCGCGCCAGGAAATCGCAGTACACCGGCGGCACCGTCAGCCCTTCGGCCGCGTGCAGCACGTCGTGGGCCACCCCTTCCCGGCTCGGCATCCGGCCGCCGAGCGACCGCACGTTGAACTGGCTCTCCCACTCCGGAGGGGCGTCCTGGAGCAGCCGGAAGAGCGACGGCAACCCCGAAAAGCCGATCCGGCCCATCTCCGGCGGCGCCTCGTAGCCCACCAGATGGTGGGCGGAGCCGATGAGCGCGACCACGGTGCCGCCGTCGCGGCCCGTCATCAGCGTCGGCTTGTTCACCTGGCCGTATCCGGCGATGCGCAGCGCAAGGTCACCCCGGAACCAGGCGGTGGGCTCCGTCATCCAGCCGACGTCGAACTCCCGCTCCAGGTACGACTCGACGATGTCCAGCCGGTCGTACCTGCTCGCCTCGGTACGCGGCGACTGTACGGCCAGGCTGAGGACCTTGAGGTCGACCTTCGCCTCGACGGCGAGGCGCTTGAGCAGCTTGGGCGGGATCTGCCCGTACAGCATGTCCACCTTGGCGGTGGAGAGGTAGACGTAGTACCTCATGTGCCGGTCAGGCGCCGGGCTTCTGGGGGAGCGCCAGGAAGGCGGCCCGAGTGGCGGGGGCGGGGGTGCGGTGCGCGCCGCGCGGATTCCTGGAGTCCCTGATGCAGATAGCCGATGGGGCCGCCCCTATCTCCAGACAGGCGCCGCCCTGTTCGGTACTGTAACTGGACTTGATCCACTGCAATGCCGTACTCATTGCTCTCCTGACGAACGGGATCAACAGGGCCCCGCTCTAACGGCGTTGAGGGCCTGGGTCCGCAGCATCGCATACTTGCGCTCCCAGGATGGGCACATCGTCAGGGGCGACAATCAGATGGCTGCCACGTTGCACTGTCACGCCCTCCAGGGCGAGCTTCTGGGTGATGAGGTCGGCGACGGCGTCGCGGGAGAAGCCCGGATGACGGGGCAGATCGATGCGTATCTCCGCGTCGTCGTCGCTGAAGTTCTTCGGGACGTGGGGGTAGCGGCGCGGGTCGGTCTGCTCCGCCAGTCCGAGCGGCCGGTGGATCGCGTCGTGCAGCGGCTGGACCCACTCACGCATCAGCTCCCGGCGCTCGCGGGTGAGGACCATGTCCGCGGCGGTGCCCACCGTCAGGACGGAGGCCGCGCCGATCCCGCCGGGCTCCAGCGCGGCGAGCGCCGCCTCCCGGTTCTCCCACAGCTCCTGGAGGGCTTACCAAGTGGCGTCCAGGTCCATTCCTGGGTGAGGACCAAGTTCGACGACCATGCGAACCACTGGATGGGGCCGGGCCGGCGGGTTGCACTCGTGGCCCCCGATAAGTGACCCCGGCCACCTCGCTGCGCAGCGCTTACGCCAGCCGCTGCCCCGGCCCGTACAGAGATCACCTCCGGCCATTGTTCGGCCGCCGTGACCGCGTGCTGAACAATGCCCGGCCCCGGTGAAATCGGTGACACGAAGGCACGCCTACCTCACTACAGGGTCTTTCACATGCACAGACGTGAGGGACGGATCTCATGATGAGTGCAACTTCGACGCACCAGGAGGGACTTGCATGGCGAGTAGCGGTCACGGCGACGGCTGCCGCATCGGCGGTGCTCCTGATGAGCACCTATGCCATGGCGGCAGACGATGACAACTACGCGAGCCCGAGTTCTGCGGCCGCCGCCCAGGCATCGGATCTTTGCCGCGTTTTGCCGAGTCAGGCTGCGGGCTGTTTCAAGAAATATGGCGACGCCTTCTATGTCCAAGATCAGGGGGCCGACGGCCTAGAGACGTTCGTGCAATGGGAGAACCAACTCAAGAACAGCGCTTCGAGCTGGGTCGGTTACCGTTCCGGGGCGTGCCGGAATAGCCTGGGCGCCTATAACTGGGGCGTGTGCAACAAAGACTTCTACGAGAACTCCACCACCAACAACAAGGGTGGGAAAGGCAGCAGGATTCGGTTCAGGGTCTGCGTGGACGGCGTCTTCTCGGATGACTGCACCAGCTACAGCGAATGGCTGTACAACGACGCCTGACCTCGATCTTTCTTGGCGGTCCGCCGACGGGGTCGGCGGACCGTTTCGTTTGCGGTGGTTGAGGGCGGGCGGGCCGACGGCCCGAGTGTCGCGTCGAGTGGGCGCCGGGTTCGACTGCTTCGGTAGGGGTGACGCTCCTCGTAGGGACGTAAAGCCGCCGGTCAGCCAGGCTTCGGTAGGAGAGCGGGCGACGTCTGCCGGTCCCGACGAGTTGGGCGGCTGGGGAGGAGAGCCAGAGTCGAAGCCGGCGGGGTTCCCATAGCCGGGCTTTCCCGGCCAGGGCGAGCATGGGCATCCAGGCCAGCAGGTCGAGTGCGAGCTGGACGATGTCCAGCCAGACCTTGTTCTGCGCGGTGTCGTGCAGGGTCAGGTTGCGCGGTCCGCTTGCGCGGGCAGCCCGAATCCGGTCCTCAGCCCCGGGCCCGCAGCCGGTGACGGAGCTGGAGTGTGGTGATGGGACGGGGGACGGTCGGCGGTGTTGGTGGCGAAACAGGTGATCCGCGTGCCCCGGTCGCCGACCTGGTCTCCGGACACTTCCCCGGCACCCGTGTGACGCAGACGCCGATGCCCCCGGGCGACCCCCTCCAGAAGATCAACCCACCGGCCAGCCAACGTGACAGTGCCCGCGTGGGGGTCCGGCTGCCGCAAGGGGGCCTGCCCGGCACGGACCCACGGACCGGCCGGCGACACGGCAGCCCGCGAAGGCTTCCCCGCTCGCGCCCACCCCGGCGCCTCTGCCATTGAGAGCGGCGGTGGGAGCGGAACTCAGCCGGTGGGCTCCCCGGCCGCCGCTGGGCGGCATCCGGCGCCCGAAACGAAGCGGACGGGGCTGAGCGGACCCCCGTTGGTGTAGGTGACGGAGTCGCACCAGAGCAGTACGGTGGCGGAAATCCTCACCCAGCCCGGCCCTGTCTGATTGGCCGGTCCCAGGCAGGGAACCCAGCCGTAAACCGTGCCGGCTTCGGCGTCGAACAGTGCGCCATAGCACCAGTAGGTCGGGGGCACCGGGTCCTCGTGAGCCACGGCGTCCGGGGTGGAGGCAGTCATTCCGGCCAGCGATAAGGCGGCTGCGGCCAGGGCCGTTCCCGCCAGGCGGCGTAAGGGGAGCATGCGGAACCGTTCCCTTCATCGAGCGTGTGTGCGGGTTCTCCGAGTATGGGCAGAGCGTCTGCGGCCGACAAGACGGCGATGCCTGCCCCGGACGTCCGGGAGTCGTCCCCGAGCCCTCGTCTGAAGGAGGTCTCGTCGCCACCCATCGGGACCTTCGGCACGTAAGCTGCCGAGAGCACAGCCCTGGGGTTGGCGAGTCAGCGTCCCCCCTGCATGACGCCGCCCTCCGTCGTCGGGGCAGCCGACCCTCGTCCGCGAGGACGGCTACAAGTCGGACCTCCACTACGACCCTGTCCGCCTCCAGGCCCAAGCCCGCGCTCTGGAGGTCGGGCTGGGCCTGCGCCGGCTCAACAGGGGCGGGTACGCCCGGCGACTACCCTGCTCGCCTTCCAGGTCAACCGGCCGGGGGCGAGATCATGCAGGTGGGCGATGCACCGCCTTGCCGACGGTGGCAGCCGGGTGGGTGTCGGCGTCGGTGATGACCTGGTGGTTCGTGGAGGCGCCTTGACCCTGGATTCTGGGGCTGACCCGGCCCTGGGCCCGTTCGTACCAGCCGGAATGGCGGCCCAGAAGTGCGTGGGGGACGGTGGGCAGGGCGACGGGCGGGTCCGTCGTGCCTCCCGAGCCGCCTTCCGAGGAGCCTCCATGGCCCAACGTACGACCCTGGTGCGCAGCCTGCACGACCTCGGGCCGGCCGTCGGGTTCGGCGGGTGCCTCGTGGGCGCCGTCGGGTTCAACGGCGCCGCGCGGGCCGAGGGCGGCATATGGGCCACCGGCGTCCGCAGCGCCAGTACCGGCTGGGCGAAGTGGACGTCCGTGAGCGCCACCGCGATCGGTGCGCACCTGTTCGGCAGCGGCGGGCTGCTCGCCGCGAACGCGCCCCGCGTCACCGCCCAGCAGGGCGTGGCCGCCTCCACCGTCGCCAAGACCGTCGTCACCGGCGCCGCCCTGGCCGCCACCGCCTACACCCGGGTCCTCGGCAAGAGGATCGCGCTCACCGCCTCCGCCGACCCCCGGGAGGCCGAGAACGCCGCCGCGTACTTCCATGGACAGCGGCAAGGCGCAGCGCCACCTCGCCTGCGCCCAGGGGGTGGTGCCCGCCCTCACCGGCTGCCTGGGCGCCCTCGACGCCCTGCACGGCGAGCAGCAGCGCCCCGCAGTACAGGCGGCCGGCATGTGGCAGCGGGCCCGCTCGGTGACGCCGGACCTGCCTGCCGTCACCGACCGGCACCTGACGCACTGATGCCCCTCGCCCACACCCGTACCGCATCCGAAGGAGCGTCACGGACAAGAACGCGCTGATCGAGGCGACCGTCCGCAAGACCGCGGAGACGGGGCAGGAACTGGGCCCGGCGGAGGTCGAACGGGTGGTGGACGCGCTGTTCGGCACGGTCACCGTGCCCGGGACCATCGCGGACGGCCTCAGACGCGGCGAGATCGTCACCGTCCTCGGCTTCGGCGACTTCCACGTCGAGGGCACCCGGCCCCGCCTGCGCCCCGGCCAGGCACTCAACGAGTACGTCAACGGCGAGGCGCGGTGAGCGGCCGGTGACCGTATACGGGCCGCGGCGGGGAAGGCGCACGGACATGACCTTCGGCAAAGAGGACGAGGCTCACGGCGGACGGTGGCGGCGGTACGGCGCCGCCGCGGCTGCCGTGACCGTCGCCGCGGCGGCCGGTGCGGCGGCGGTCGACCCGGCCAGCGCCTGGTACCGGTCCCTGCGCAAGCCATCCTGGCAGCCGCCGCCGTGGGCCTTCGGCGCGGTGTGGACCCCGTTGTACGCCACCGTCGCCTTCGCCGGCGGTCACGCGCTCGGCCGGACACGCGGCCCTGAACGCGCCCGCGTCGCCGCCGACTTCGGGGTGAACCTCGCCCTGAACGCCGGCTGGACCTGGCTGTTCTACCGCTGCCGCAGCACCCGCGCGGGACTGGCGGGCACGCTGGCGCTCGACCTCAGCAACGCCTCACTCCTCCGCCGCACCGCCCGCGTCGACCCCACGGCGGCCCGAGCCCTCGTCCCGTACACCGCGTGGTGCGCCTTCGCCACCGCCCTCAACACGGCGATCCACCGCCGCAACGCATCACGTGGGGGCCGGGCCCGGTGCTCGCATCAGGTCAGCTACCGGTGGCGGTGACGCCGAACATCAGCGTGCGGCGGGAGACGTCATAATGCACTGTCGCGGTGTTCTCCAACAGGTCCTGCAGCACGTCGGCGTCCTCGGCGTCCACGGTGAGAACCTCTTCCCAGGCACCTTCGTCCAGGACGAGCTGCAGGGTGAAGGTGCCGCGCCTCCCGGGTTCCCCGGCCACCCAACTGAACTGGTAGTGGCTGAGCTGACGCACCTTGATGCTGTCGTCGGTGACGGGCTGCTGAACCTTCGGCATGGTGGAAAGACCTTCCTGTGTGTTGCGCGTGACGGCACACCAGCCGCTGCCGTCGGTGTGCCACGTACCCGGCGGTTGCTCGGACCAACGGAGTGACGGGCCCGCAAGCCTTGGAGCCCGTGCACGGACATGGTGCGGCCCGGCGCCGTGCGAACCGTCGCGCCCCGCCATGCGAGGCCGCGGACCACCCGGACGCAGTCACGGACCCGGCCGCGGCACGGGGCGGGCACCGCGGCACGGGGCGGGCACCGCGGCACGGGGCGGGCACCGCGGCACGGGGCGGGCACCGCGGCACGGGGCGGGCACCGCGGCACGCTGCCGCTCGCCTCCGCTCCGTAGCACCCGCGCGGCGACCGACCCGGGCAGCCGTCTGCCGGGTGGAGGCCGTCCAGCGCCTCACCGGCTCACCGGCCGTTCGGCCCCGGACTGGGACTGTGGGCCAGCCGTTCGGCCCCATGAGCGGGCCCGTACGACGTTGTCCCGCCCATACGCCCGGCGCCCGGGAACAGGGGTGATCATGGTTGCGGGCTCGGTTCGTCTACGGGGCCGGCAAGGGAGCCTGCGCGCAGGAGGAGGTCGCCCCGACGACGCGACCGCCCGGCACCGGCCGTACCCACCCGATGGAGGCGGTGGAGCAGTCCCCGATGCGCCCAGCCCGTGCGGCGCAGGCCCGCCCAGACGCAGCAGGCCGTCGGGGAGGCGGCGACCCTCGCCGCTATCGCACCAGGGCGCCTCGGCTTGGGTGGCAGATGCCCCCGGTTATCCGTTCCGTACGGTTCACCCGGTGCTGCGCAAGGAGCGCAGACGGTCGGCGATGTCGTAGACGGTGAGCCGCAGCGCGCGGATGTCGGTGATCAGGTCTCGCCAGGGCTCGAAGGAGTCGTCGATGTCCTCTCCGGATGCCCGGAGGTATGCCACCGCCACGCCATAGGCGAAGTACGCGTTGCGGGCCGGCAGCGGGCGCAGCAGCACCAGTTGCTCAAGCAGGGCGGCAGCCCGCCAGGAGGCGTCGGGTTCGCCCACGTCCAGTTGTGGTGTGTTCACCCGGTGCCGGGCGACGGCGGCCACCAGGCCCGAGTAGTCCCGGACCCCGAGTTCCTTGCCGAGCAGTTCCTCCTGTCGGTCAAGGAGCCACCGGATGTCGATATGCAGGTCCAAAGGTCAGGCCGCCCGCCCTGCGGTGTTTCGCCGGGCCGGGGCGTCGTCGGGGAAGGCCTCATCGAACGCCTCGGCCAGGCCGGGCCGGCCGATGACCTCGCGGAACGCGGCCGTCGCCTTGCTCAGCTTGATCTGGTTCTCTTCCTCTACGGCCAGCTCCGCCAGGTAGGCCCGCACGCTCTGCCCGCGGGCTGCGGCGACCGCGGCGAACCGGTCCCTGGTTGCGGAGTCGACCTTTACGGTGGTGTCAGCCATACCTCGAGTATGCACCCATGGGTACCTTTACGAATACCCGATCGAGGTCTCCCGCCACTTTCCGGTCGCTGGCCGTGGGCCACCAGCTCCGGCGAGAGGGCGCTGCGCACCCGTCGCACGCGCGGACGATGCCGACAGCGGCCGAACCGCGATTGCGGCTGATCCGCCTAGATCTTCACTGCGCCCTCCGGCCTGCCCGGCCAGGAACGCCCCGAAACCGCGCCGGGCAAGCCGACGTCTCCGTGACGCCGCCAGCCAGCGGCGCAACCTCGTGCGCCCGCACCGGGCTCGCCCCGACCCGACCCCGGACGAGATCCTTCGGCGGTGACTGGACGGTGCGGCACCGACGGGGGAACGGCGCCGCACCGCCACCAGACTACGACCGCGCACGGCCCACTGCCCACCATTCCGGCGACGCCGCCACCTTCCCGGCTCGTCGACGGCCGCAGCCGGGACCGGAGAAGACGCGCCGAGTATGCGGCTTCTGCCGGTTCGCGATCGGATGCGGCACCGGTCACCGTCCGGGTGAAGTCGAGCCCCCCCCCGCTGCGTTGCAGGATCTCAGCAGCGTTGCAGAGCAACACCCGGCAACGTGCGATACACCAGCTTCCTGACCAGCAAGTACATCCAGCGTACGGAGTGGAGGGACGTTGCAGCCGAACGCTGCAGCGCCCTCTTTTCCCGATCGCGGGCTGCAACACCCTGAGGTTCGTTCATTCTGGATCGATCCCCCCTTCCGCGATCCGCTGGGAGGGTGACAAGTCCCATGCCCCTAATCTGGGTTGAACGAACGGAGTCCGTGGTGGACCGTCCTCTGCTGTCGCTGAGATCGACGCTGGTGTTCCTCCTCGCCATGCTGGCCGGCGCGGCGGCCGGCGGGCTGACGGCACTGGCGGGGGAGAACGTGCCGCGCAGCCTGCTCACGGGGCTCGCCGCAGCGGGGGTGGCGGTCCCGTTCTTCAACCGTCTCATCGACTCCGACGCCACCGCGATCCGGTCCCCGGGGCCTTCGAGCCCCTGCGGCGTCGGAGAGGGAGAGAGCAATGGCTGAGCTGCGGCCTCTGGGAGACGACCTCAACGACGCCTCACGCGCACTCGCCCAGGCCTTGCGGGAACTGTTCGAAGGCCTGCAGGTCTCCGTTCGGCGGTATGCGGCGCGGCGCAGGCTCGACCCGGGCACGGTCTCGCGCTACCTGAACGGCACCCGGTTACCTCCCTGGCAAGTGATCAGCGACCTTTTCGCGGACGTAGCCGAGTACCGCGGGACGGCGGTCACCACTGAGGCCATTGAACTGGTGCGCGGCCTGTACGGAACGGCAGTGGACGCCGCGTCCTCGCCCAAGCACGCGGTGGAGATTTTGGAGCAGCAACTGGCCGACGCTGACCGGGTCTCCCGGCGATCCAGCGTCCGCGGTGACGTCTTGGGCGACGCGTTGCTCGACCGGACGCAGCGCATCGCCGACCTCGAGACACGGCTGAACCATCTGAAGGCCGACCACATCGCGGCCCAGAAGCGGGCGGACGAGCTGGCATCGGCGCACCCGGACGTCTCCGACCTCATCGCCGAACGCAACGAACTCCAGCAGGAAGTCGAGCGGCTCGGAGCGGACCTTCGGGAGGCGCAGGCTCAACGTGCCGCTGCGGAGGGCCGCTGCGATCTGCTCGAACGTCAACTGGCCGCCGTTGAGCAGGCAACCACGGCCGCCGGGTTGTCCACCGTGCCACGGAGCATGCCCAAGATCCTCGTCGTGGACGACCAGCCGGACAACCTGCTCGCCATGACCGCGGTGCTCGCGACACTCGACCAGGAACTCGTGACCGTCTCCTCCGGCCAGGAAGCGCTCAAGGCCTTGCTCGACCACGACGACTTCGCGGTCATCATCATGGACGTGCAGATGCCGGAGATGGATGGATACGAGACCTGCGCTCACATCAAGCGCCGGCCCCGGACCCGGGACGTCCCCATCATCTTCCTGACCGCCATGGGCGTGGACTCCGAACACTCCGCCCGCGGATACGCGGCCGGCGCCGTCGACTACATCAGCAAGCCCTTCGACCCCTGGGCCCTGCGCGCCAAGGTCGCCGTGTTCACCTCCATCTACCTCGAGAGACACACCCCATAGAGTCCAGGCACGCACAGCCCCGCCCGGTCCCGTACGCGCCTTCAACTCCAGCGGCGGCACGCTCGAATGATCGTTGCCGGGGCTCGTCCCGGCCTGGTGCCCGCCCTTCGCGCGGCCGGACTCGACCGCGTCCCGGGCGAGGGCGGCATCGTTCCCGCGGGGGGCGACGCTCCAGGCGATCTCGTACGACGTCGTAGCCCGGGTCGGGCCTCGGGACCCGGCCACCGTCCCGGCGGGGGCGCGGGCCTGGACGGAGAATCACGGGCTGATCCGCGATCAGAGTCGTCTCGCTCGCGCCGTTCGCCTTGGTCGTCCACGGGTAGCCGGTCCCCATCGCCATGACCGGTTTCCCGCTCGTCGAGCCCACCCAGCTCGCGAAGTTCGCCAGGGACGCGATCGACTGGTCGGGGAGGTGTCGCGTACCGCCTTCGACGCGGACGCAAGCAGCGCGCAGTAGTCGGCCGGGCTGGTCCAGCGGCTCACGTCGGCGAGGGCGTTGTTGATCTCGTTGCCGATGGACACGTACTCGAGGGTCACGCCCGCGGTCCGCATCGCCGGACGGACTGGGCCGTGTAGTCGTAGATCGCCTTTTCCAGCCGGCTCTGCGAGTAGCCGGCCCAGTCCGTGGGCCTTATCTGCGACCCGGGGTTGGTCCAGAAGTCGCTGTGGTGGCGACCAGGTCGATGCCGCCCGCCTTCGTCTTGAGGAGTTCCTCGCGCCGCTCGGCGGCCGGACAGCGGCTGAAAGGGAACTCGCCCATGACCGTGCGGCGCGGTGTCGGAACTGCCCATCGGCAGATGCCCGGTCAGGGCAGGGGGCACGGGTGAGCGGGCGGCCGGTGAGGATGTCGACGCAGACGAGCCGGCCGTCGGCCCAGCGGATGCCCTCGCCGAGTTCCAGGCGGTCCGGTGCGCCCAGGGGCATCGGATCGGTCATGGTGAGGTGCTCCTGATGGTCGGTGACGGGTCAGCGGATGGTGGTGCCCGGGGCGGCGGCGAGCAGATCCAGTTCGTCGCGGCGGGGCAGTCCCTCCCAGTCGCCGTCCGAGGCGACGGCGAACGCGCCGAGGGTGTTGGCGCGTTCGAGGCGTCCGTCCGGCGGCAGTCCGTCGAGCAGTCCGGAGAGGTAGCCGGCGCAGAACGCGTCGCCCGCCCCCACCGTGTCCCGTACGGGCACCCGCAGGGCCGGGACCGTGTGCCGGGAGCCGTCCCGGCCGTGTCGGGCGGCCCCCTCTCCCCCGCGCTTGACGACCACTTCCCGTACCCCGGCCGCCAGCAGCGCCTCGACGGCGGCCTCCTCCCCCTGCGGCTGCTTGGTGAAGGCGCCGGTGACGACGGGGAGTTCGTCGTCGGAGGCGATCAGGACGGTGACGTGCGCCAGCAGCGGAAGCAGTGCCCTGCCCGCGTCCTCGGCCGTCCACAGGCGCTGTCGGTGGTTGACGTCCAGGGCGACGGTCCAGCCGCGGGCGTGTGCGTGGGCGGCGGCCTCGCGCACCGCCTCCAGCGGGCCGGGGCCCAGGGCGCAGGTGATGCCGGTCAGGTGCAGGAGCCGGGCGCCGGCGTCCAGGGCGGGGGCGAGGTCGGCCGGGGTGAGCAGGGAAGCTGCGGAGTGGCGGCGCCAGTAGTGGACGCGGACCAGGTCGGCGACGCGCCGTTCCCGGAGCATGCCGCCGGTCGGCGCGTCGGGGCGTAGGCCGGCGTGGGAGATGTCGACGCCTTCGCCGCGCAGCGTACGCAGGATCAGCCGGCCGGGTTCGTCGTCGCCGACCAGGCCGGCCCAGGCGGCCCGGTGGCCAAGTCGGGCCAGGCCGATGGCCACGTTGGACTCGGCACCGGCGATGGTGGTGCGGGCCTCGGCGCCGACCGCGAGCGGTCCGGGCAGTCGCGCGGCGAGCATGGTCTCGCCGAACGTGAGGACGTCGGTGGCCTGTTCGGTGTCCGGAGTGACGCTCATGCCCGTCCTCCAGCGGTGTCACCGGCGCAGAGCGCGACGAAGCGGCGGGCGCGTTCGCGCAGGGCCTCCAGGTCGCCGCCGTGCGCGGCGTCGCCCACCAGCGGCGAGCCGACGCCGACCGCGACGGCTCCGTGGGCCAGGTACTGTTCGGCGCCGGTCAGGTCCACCCCGCCGACCGGTACGAAGGGCAGGTCGGGGAACGGATCGCGGAGCGCCTTGAGGTAGGCGGGGCCGCCGATCGAGGCGGGGAACAGCTTGACGGCGTCGGCTCCGGCACGCCGGGCGGCGACGGCCTCGGTCGGGGTGAGGGCGCCCGCCAGGACCGGCAGTCCGGCGCGGACCGACGCGGCCACGGACTCCGTGAGCGCGGGGGTCACGATCCAGCTCGCGCCGGCCTCCCGGGCGCGGGCGACATCGTCCTCGGTCAGCACGGTGCCCGCGCCGATCAGGGCCGTGGGGCCGGCCTCGGCGACGGCCCGGCGGATGACACCGAGCGCGTCGGCGGTGTTGAGCGAGACCTCGACGAGGGACACGCCCTCGTCGAGCAGGGCCAGGACGGTGCGCAGCGCGGCGTCGGCGTCCGGGCCGCGCACGATGGCGGCGAGCCGGGTGCGCCGCAGCACGGCGGAGAAGCTGTCGGTGGCGTGGGTGTGGGGGTCGTTCATGTTCACATCCATGAGGGTCGGGGTCGGGTGGGCGTCGCCATTCGGCGAAGGAGCCGTCGGTGTGCCGCCACAGCGGGTTGTGCCAGTCCGCGACGGTGTCGTCGGCGGCGCGGACCGCCTTCCCGTCCACCTCGGCACCGAGGCCCGGGGCCGTGGTGCGCAGCAGGTGGCCGTCGTGGAACCGCAGCGGGCGTGGTGTCGAGCAGGTGGTCCAGCGGACCGGCGCCCGCGTTGCAGTGGATGCCTATGCTCTGCTCCTGGATGAGGAAGTCCGGGGGCGCGGAAGCCGAGGAAGGCGCCGGTCAGTGACACCGAGCGCTGGTTCCACTGGTCAAGTGTGGTGTCGTGGGCGGGGGCGGCACGCACGGCGTAGGCACGGGAGACGAGAACGGAGACGGGGCCGCAGGCGCCGCGAACGGCGTCCAGCGCCACGCTCCAGGACCCTTCGTCGCTCACGTCGGTCCGGTGGAACATCGCCTCCCCGCCGGCGTCCCGGATGGCGCGGGCCGTGCGCTCCCCTTCCGCTGCGTCGATGAAGGCGACGAGGACGCGGGCCCCCTCGTCGGCGAACCGCCGGGCCACAACCGCACCGATCCCCTCGGCCGCGCCCGTGACCACGGCGACGTGCCCGTCGAAACGGAGCCCAGCCCCGGAAGGCGGCGGATACATGGACGGCATGAGCGGCTCCGAAGGCTGCGGCGCGGACAGGACAGGTGTGCTCGGCGGCGCTGGTCGCCTCCCGGTAGATGCTAAGTACGAACTAACAGGTGGGGCCAAGATGCCCCGGCGAGGCGCCGACCACAGACGGGGAACGCGCCGCCCCGGTGACCGGCGGCGGCGCGTCGGACCGGCACCGAATCAGCGGGCCCGGGAGAACCCGTGATCCGCGGCGCCGTCCGCCCACCCGGCGACCTGATCCAAGTCTTCGACCGCCTTCGCCAGGAGATCGCGCCATGAGGCCCAGTGCCGCCTCCAGCGCGTCGAGGTCGGCGTCGGTCCTGTGCAGGGACGGCACGGTGGGCGGCAGCAGGCTCGATGATGGACCGGACATCGGCGAGGTCTCGCACCAGATCCTCGCCTGCGCCGCCTTCGACGCGCCAGCGAATGACGTCGGCATCGTGGTAACGCCACGGATTAATTGTTAATACATTAGACAGTTCCCTGAGCAGCACAGTCCCATACCGACAGGACCGAACCCCGTCCTACCCCCGGACACCCCTGCCGGCCCATGCCTCAGCCCGGGAGACGGATGATGACCATGTCGACTGGGCGCACGGCGTGATCGACCGGGCTCGGCAAGCGGGTCCTGCTCGTCGACGCCGCCGAACGCATCGTCGTCCCGGTCCCCGCTCTGCCCGGCCCGGAGGCCGGCGAACCGTGCGAGGACACCTTCGCTCTGGAGTCTCTCGCTCCCGAGGAGCAAAGCAGCCCTTGCTGGGTACACGTGCTTGACAGTGATCACACACTCCGGACGAGACGGGCGAGGAGACGCCGATGAGCGACCATCCCTTTATCGACGCTCCTCTGCCCGCCGGTCCCGGTCTCGTGCTGCACCGGCGTGCCGACTACGACGACGCTTCCGACAGCATCGGGGTCGCCCGCGATCTGACCTGCGACTTCCTGGCGGACATCTCCCGCCACACCGGCGTGCTGTCGGACCGGACTGCCGGCGACATCATGCTCGTCGTCAGTGAACTGATCACCAACGCCGCACGCCACGACGGCGGTCCCCGGCTGCTCGACCTCACCTGCACCAAACACGAAGTGGAGGTGACCGTCTGGGACACCAGCGCCCAGCTCCCCGCACGCCTGCCCCGCGACCCCCACCGCATCGGGGGCCACGGCATCGAAATCGTGACGGCCCTGTGCTCACGGTTCCGAGCGGAACGCGTACCGGGCGGCAAACGCGTCCACGCCAGCATCCCCCTGGCATGACCCCGGCCGCGTTACGAGACGGTGGCCGCACGGCACGAACGGGCATCGCACTCGCCGCGGACGCCGTCGGGTCCGTCGACTCGGAATGTCATCGCTCTCCACTCCAGCGGCCCCGTCACCACGACCTCCCTCGCATCTCCCCACCAGATCGGAATCCGAGGGAGCAGCTCGCCTCTGGTGAATTCGTCGTCGGACGAGTCCTCGCCGCCAGCGAGTCCTGCACACGCCCCGCACACCACAAGGTCGGCACCAAACCCCGACGCAGCTCAGAACCCAGTACAGCAGTGTGAATCTCTGGGCCGGCAGTCTGGTGATCGTGCGACGATTCGTTCGCTGCCGGAGCAACGAGCGGGGACGAAGGACGATGCAGTACATCAACCTGGACGCACAGGTCGGCAACCTGTCAGGCGTCATATCCCCTGCTCGATACCTGGAGCGTCTGCCCTCGCTGGCTGACGATCTACCAGTCGGAGCCCGGGGCTTCGCGACTGCCCCAGGGCACTACGACTTCTACAGCAAGCGGTGTGTGAAGGACCTGGAGGTCCAATACATCCGCACTGTCCGAGCTGATGACCAGCAGATGGAGATCCAGTTCCGGCACAACTGCTGGAAGCACGACGAAGACCTGGTCATCCGCTATGCAGGCGTCTCCCGCTTCGACGTCGCAGGCATCGAGGACAACGACTGGGCAGACCTTGGGACCGTGATCCTCGACGAAGTCCTGCCCGACCAGAACGGTTGCAGCCACGAGATCGCGTTCGGGAACGGCTCGCTCACCATCGTCTGCCGTGATCTCGTCGCGACCTGGACCGAGACTGACTGCCCCGATAGTTCGTAGGCGAGCAAGTCCTCCACACACAGCCAACCCGCTCGCCGAGGTAGAACGGCAAGGCGAGAGTCTGTTTCTGATCCCGGCACATGCAAGGAACCATGCGTTGCCCAAGGGGCGTATTGCATGGGGTCGGTCTTCTGTACAGGGAGAAGTGTGACGAGTACACGTATTGAAGTTTCTGGTGGGAATCTGCGGGTTCAGCAGGACGGCGTGGGCGAGGGCGCAGTGGTGCTGATCCATGCCGGTGTCACTGATCACCAGGTGTGGGACGGGGTTGCAGGGGTTCTGGGGCATGGTCACCGGGTGGTGCGCTATGACCTCCGGGGTTTTGGTGAGTCCTCGCCGGCCACGCAGCCTTTCCGGCATGTCGATGACCTTTTCGCGGTCATGGACGCCTGCGGGGTGGAGGAGGCTGTGCTGGTGGGTGCCTCGTACGGGGGCAAGGTGGCGTTGGAGGCGGCGGTTCTGCGTCCCGGGCGGGTGCGGGGGCTGGTATTGCTCGCGCCTCCTCGGCCCGGTCATGACTGGTCCGAGGCCATGGAGCGCTATGCCGAGGCGGAGGAAGCGGCCCTGGGGGCCGGTGATCTCGACGCTGCGGTTCAGGTCAACATGGATATGTGGATTCGTGGCTCCGGCAGGGCCTGGGACGGCACGCTGAGGGAGCATGCCGAGGCCGTCCGGGAATCCATGCGGGTGGCCCTGACGAATCAGGAATACGCTGAGGAGTACGAAGAAGACCTCGACCTCGCCGCCGACGAGGACCTGGCAAAAATTGTCGTGCCCGCCGTGGTCGGTATCGGCACCAGCGACGTCGGCGACTTCCAGCAGATCGCCGAATACCTGGCAAGCACACTGCCCAACGCCGAGCTCGTCCAGTTCCCCGATACCGGGCACCTGATCGCTCTGGAACGCCCCAACGAGACAGCGGACCTCATCTCTGCCTTCACCTCTCGCCTCCCGGCGGTGTAAGCAGACGTTTCTCAACCGATCTTGGAAGGTGCAGGTCGAACAGGGGTCCCGTTGAGTGACTTCCCAGTCCTCACCCCGGAGAAGCACCGACGAAGAGACATATTGCGCTATTCAGTCGTGTCTGCGCCGTCGCTTTGGCCCACGAAGGCGACACCACGCCAGGGCGACGGACCGCCGAGTGCCTGGGCGAGACGTTCCTGCGAGGGATGGAGTGAACGTCGGGCCGCATTGACGAACGTCAAGTGCCCCTCGTGCAAAGCGGTGTGGATCGGTCGGAGCTCCTCTAGATCCGCTGGCTGACGATCGTGGAAGAGAATAGTGAAATCCTCGATGACATCGCAGAGCCGGAGAGCTGCTGCGGCCGTCTCGGGATTCGCCACCAAGCTCAGCGACTGGATCGCGGCATTGAACGGTCCCCATGCGACCGCAGGTCTGCGCCGTTCCAGGAACGCCTCACGCAGCTCCATCTCGACGGCGCCGAAAGCCTGCAGGAACCTCTCATAGGCGGACGTCTGTGTCTCTCGAAGCCACTTCCGATTCTCGCTGCGCCGCCCAACGACAGCGCCGGCGACGACGCCCACGATGGTGGCGGCAACACCACCTGTGGTGGATATCAGCAGCGCCCATGGCACGGCCATCTCGAACTCCTTGCTTGGTTGCCAGACGTCGTCTCAACCGATCTCGGAACGTGCGGGACGAACAAGGGCTTGGTCGCGTTCGGTGCATGAAGGCAAGGCCTCCTGGGAGCTCGGGGGTGCGACCCCGTTCCGAGCGGGTTCCGGAGGCCTTGTTGTCGCTGTTGTACGCTCCCGAGCCCGTCTTCTTCAACTCGCCTGCCCCGCCGTGCGCTTGTCTCGCGCACGTGTACGGCAACGCGGCCGACCTTCCTGATCGGGTACGCCGGTATCCGTCGGACATGACGGACGCGGAGTGGGCGGCCATCCGGCCATTACTACCAGTGCCGGCATGGCTCCAGGGGCGGGGCGGACAGCCCGAGGGCTACTGCCACCGCCAGATGCTGGACGCGATCCGCTACCTGATCGCGGGCGGGAGCTCCTGGCGGGATGCCCGCGGACCTCCCTGATTGGAGCCGGGTCTACGCCTTCTTCCGCCGCTGGCGCAAGCATGGGCTGATCACAGAGTTCCACGACCGGCTGGGCGGTCGGGTCCGTGAGCGCGGGGGCCGTGAGGCCGAGTCCACGGCGGAGAACATCGATGCGCAGTCGGTGCGGGACGCCGCGGCGGGCCTTCTGGTGCGACTGCGCCGACTGCGCCGGCTGCGCCGACTGCACCGTGGCACCTCACCTGGTCTGGGCCGACGGCGGCTACACCGGCGGCCTGGTCGACTGGTGCCGGCAAAAGCTCGCCCTCACTCCGGAGATCGTCAAACGGACCGACGATATGGAGGGGTTCGTCGTACGGCCGAGGCGTTGGGTGGCAGAGCGCACATTCACAAGGCCGCCGTACCTCATCTGTGATGAACTGTGGCCCGGTTTCGAAACGTTGATCTTGTCTCGAAACAGGAGAGTGGGAGGAACCGTGGACCTTGGTGGGGGGACATGGCAGCGACTGACCGCCGTGGTGCTCGTCATGGCGGTGGCGGCCGGGTGTACGGGGCAGGGCGAAGGCGCGGGCGGCGGAAACGACGAAGACCTGCTGCGGAACCACGACTGGACGCAGATGCCGGGCACCACCGCGCGGGACGGCATCCTGCGGGTCAGCGCATTGGATCGGCACATCGTGGAGCAGGACGCCTCCGGCGGCCAGCCCAACCCCCCGCTGAACCTGGCCGGCCCGCATCTCCGGTCCGATGGCGACTTCACCGTCACCGCGCGCATGTCCGGTGTGGGTGACGATGACGGCGACTCATGGCTGCGGCTGTACGGACGGGTACCGGTCATCTACGACGAGTGGCGGCAGGAGCGGCCCTCACTCCGCGTCGGCGTGACCGCTGACGGACAAGTGAAGGTACAGATATGGGACGGCGAGGGCGATGAGCCGGCCACCTCCAAGGACTTCGACTGCGGCTGCTCCGGGACGGTGACGCTCGCCGTGTCGAGCATCGGTGACACCTTCCGCGTGACGGCCGACGGGCGGCGGCTGGGAACCGTGCAGGACCCAGGGGTGTTCGCCGAGGGCACTGTCTGGTTCGGTCTGGAGGCGGACACGGGCGAGGACGAGCGCCGCGAGGGATGGCGTCTGACGGAGCTGAACGCACGGGCGGAGAGCGGTGACTCGCTCCGCGTGATCAAGGCTCCGCGGCTTCGCCAGGAGCAGTCCGACGACTCGCTGCGTGCGCGGGCCGCAGACGTGGAGCGGCCGTTCGACATCGGCACCGCCCTGGCCGAGAACCCGCTGCTCACCGACACACGCTACCGGGCGCTCGCGGGGAGCCAGTTCTCCATGCTCACTCCGGAGAACGCGTTCAAGTCACAGTTCCTCCACCCACGCCGGGGCGTCTACGACTTCCGCGACGCGGACCTGCTCGTGCGCTTCGCCCGCGCAAACGACATGAAGGTGCACGCGCACACCCTCGTCTGGCACGAGGCTCTGCCCAACTGGATGCGGGAGAACGACGACCCCGAGGAGGTGCGCCGGACCATGCTCCGGCACATCGCCATGGTCGCCGGGCACTTCAAGGGAAAGGTCGCGGAATGGGATGTGGTCAACGAGCCCATGTCCGACGACGAGGAGAGCTACACCAACGGGGATCTCGGTCTGCGCTCCGAACAGAGCCCGTGGTTCGAGGCCATGGGCGAGGAGTACATCGACGAGGCGTTCAGGGCCGCCCACCGGGCCGATCCGAAGGCACGGCTGTTCCTCAACGAGTACGGGGTCGAGGAGGAAGGCGAGCGGTGGGACGCCCTTTACGACCTGGTCAAGCGGCTCAAGGAACGCGGCGTACCGATCGACGGCGTGGGTTTCCAGAACCATGAGTACGCACCCGGCGACCGCATCGACCCGGAGACCTTCCGCAGCCATGTGCGGGATCTGGCGCAGCTCGGGGTCCAGGCGCGGGTGTCGGAGATGGACGTCCCCATAGGTGAGGACGAGGAGGACGGGCGGCAGACCCAGGCTGATGAGATGGCGGGCAAGCTGCGGGTCTGCCTGGAGGAGCCGAACTGCACATCGTTCTCCACATGGGGATTCACCGACCGGTACGGTTCCACCGCCGACACCAAGATCTATCCTCCGCGCACGGCCGATTCCCTGCCGTGGGACGCGGCCCTGCGGCCGAAGCCGGCGTACGAGCGCCTGCTCGATGCCTTCGACGAGGCGTGAGGCTGCCATGGCCCACGTGATCGACGTTCCCCATGCCGGCGACGCCGCGTTTCTGGGGCCTGTGCGGTTGAGGATCTGGCTTCAGGCATATCCCGACGAGGCGGTGGGGAGCAACGAGACCTGGATGCCTCCCGTGCGCACGCGTGGCAGCCCGGTGGGCGGCCGGAGTGCTCTTGAGAGATCGACTTTGCTGAGGGCAACACCGATCCTGGTGGCTCGGGTCGGCTGTTCCGCCTGCTGGCCGACCCATCGCCGGACGTGGTTCTCGCGGTCCCACTCACCCTGCGTCCGTCCGACGGCGCGCTGCACCGGGAACTGACCGACTTCCGCGAGGAAGTCACCGCTCGCCATCCGGTCGGAGTGCCCGGTCCGCGTCGACGGATGCGCTACACCTCCCGAGGCCCTGCCCGAGGGGCCGCCGAGCCGCCCGCTGCCTGCGGCCCGGCGTCCACCGCCGGTCGACGCGGCCCCGCAGACCGGTGGCCGCAAGGCGGCCCACACCCGGTGGCGGACGGTCACTCGTCGACCGACGGGTCCGGTGAGGGAGTGCGGCCGGCGAGGACCTCCTTCAGCCGCTGGGTGCCCTCCCGCACCGCTGACGCGGTGGTGCTCTCACTGGCACCGTTCAGCCCGCCCTGTGTGACGGTGATCGCGTCGGTGCCGACCCGCACCACCGCCACGGCCAGGGTGAGAGTGACCGGCTCGCCGCCCTCCTCGCCCTTCACCGTCACCGTCAGACCCTGGCGCGCGTCGCCCTCGGCGGGCAGTCCGGCCTCCACCACCTCGACGGTGCGGTCGCCGCCCCGGTCACCGGTGAGGGTGAAGCTGTCGCACTTCTGGGGCAGTGTCTTCAGCCAGTTCAGCGACGCGTCGAGGCCGGACCGGTCGTAGGCGGTGACCTGGTACAGCAGGCGTGAGTCGCCCTCCTCGAAACCGGTGAGCGCCGAGGCGCCGGACGCCTTGCCCAGCAGCGTCTCATCGAAAAGCGAGTCGACCAGCCGCTGGCAGTCGGCCACGTCCGACTTCCCCGTCAGGAACTGCGCGGCGTCGACCTCGCCGACCAGCATCTTGTCCCGCCAGGACCGCGCGGTGCCGGCGTCCACCCGCGTCCAGGCGTCCTCGATGTCCGCCTCGGTGATCAGTGCCCGGCGCGCGCCCTCCGCGGTCAGGCCGGAGGACGGTGACGGCGAGGGGGAGCCGGGGGCGGTGGCCGCCGCCGCGGCGGGCCGCTCGGCCGGGCCGGCGCCGGTCTGCGCCCCGATCCCGTCCCCGGAGCCCGAACAGGCCGCGATGGTGAACAGGGCGCCGGTCGTGACGGCGGTGGCTAGGAGACGGGCCGGGCGGAGGGCCGGCACGGACGGACGGGGGGTGGACACCAGTACCTCCTGGGAACGTTGAACGACGGCCCGGCCCCAGGCGTCCCTGGCGGGCTCGTTTCGTGCTTCCACCGCACCACCGACCGGCCACCGCGACCAGCGCGGCAGGTCGGACGGGTGACGCGGGCGGCGCGGGCGGGCGGGGCGTTCGGGGCGTCAGGACGCGGCGTCCGCCGCGGTGATGTCGGTGTGCAGGTGGGCCATCAGTTCACTCATCCTGGCGGCCTCCGCAGAGTCCGGGGCAGCGTCTTGGGCGAGGCCGCGCAGCCACTCCGTCGCCGCGAGAGCCAGGCGCGTCGCGTCCGGTGCGCGATGCTCGCCGAGCAGTTCCTCGATCCGCTGCGCGATGTCGGCGAGCGACTCCTCGTTCGTCTCCGGCGGCAGGACGTCGCGCAGCTCCGCGGGCGCCGACGTGCGCTCCCGGTGAGCACGCAGGGCATCGACTACGGCGGTGTTCTCGCTGAAGCGGTCCAGGTTGTCCACCAGCGCCAGCAGACGCGCGGTCAGGCGGGGCGCGCCCGGGTGGGCGTCCAGCCATTCCAGCAGCCCGCGGCGGCCGCCCCCGACGCGTTCGCCCACCTGGCTCAGCCGTTCCGCCGCACGCGGCGAGAGGGACCAGCTCAGCGGGAGGAGGGCGGCGACCTCCTCCGCCAGGCGAGCCTCGTCCTCGGACGTCAGCGTGCCGGCCGCGAAGCCCTCGACCTTGCCCTCGTCCAGCCCGAAACCGTCGGGGCCGGTGCCCTTGCGGTCGTGCCGGAGGCGCGCGTGCCGGTGAGGCACTCTCCCGGTGATCCCGCTGAGTGGCTTCTCGTGCATCGGTCCTCCAGCCGGACGGCAGGTGAGCAGCAGCTCCACTGTGCCGCCGCAGGCGAGAGCACGCATGCGGGGCGCGGCAGGCGAGCGACCGCGGTCGGGAGATCGGTGCGGGCGGGCCGGGTGCGTCACTTTCCGGTGTCCGGGCCGGAGCCGTCGCCGCGCAGCGCGTCCCGCAGGGCCCGCAGACGGTGGCGGACCTCTGCCGACCGGCCGTCCGCCGTCGCCGCAAGCGGCCTCCCGTCGAGCAGCGACCGGACCTCCGGCGAACCCGGAAGCCCTTCGCGGGCCGCGGACGCCAGCCCGTCCACGTACGCGCTGATCCGCGCGCCCTCCTGCGGGTCGGGAGCGGCGGGAGGGCCGCCCAGCAGGCGCGGCACGAGCAGGCGGCGCACCGCCAGCACGGCCGGCCACAACCGGTCCGCCGTGCCGGTGCTGCGGAGTTCCTCGGCGGGCACCGCGGCGTGCATGGTCCAGAGGTCCTTCATCCGCCACCACGCGACGCCCTCCGCGGCCGAGTCGGCGGTCCCCGTGCCCAGCCGTACGGACAGTGCGGTCCCGGCGGCGGAGACGGCGCGGGCGAGCGCCGCGCACACCCGCCGCGCCGGCACCCCGGGGAGCAGTACGGCCGCTGCCAGCCCCACGGCCAGTCCCAGGCCGAGGTCGAGCATGCGGTACAGGGCGAGTTCCTCCAGCGTCTCGTCCGGGGGCAGCACGGCCGCCACCAGCAGCAGGGCCACCGGTGTGTTCAGCAGCATGCGCGTGAACATCGCGTTCACCGGTACGGCGCGGGCCACCGCGTGCACCACGGTCGCGGCCACCACCGTGCCCCACGTACCGGGCTCGTGGAAGTGGCACACGGCGGCGGTGAGACCGGCCCCGGCCACCGTGCCGGTCAGCCGGCCCCATGAACGCCTGACCGGCTGCTGACCGGCGCCCTGGAGCGCGGCCGCCGCCCCCACGGCCACCCACGCCGGGTGCAGGACCGGCAGCAGTGCGCCCAGCGTCGTGCCCACCGCGACGGCGAGGCCGACCCGCAGGGCGAGGACCGGTGCGGGCGAGGCGCGCGACAACAGGTGGGCCAGTTCCGTCCGCAAGGTGTGGCGCGGCGGCAACGGTCTCGGCCACCGGGCCAGCGCGGTGTCCAGCAGTTCGGAGGAGAGCGCGCCGCCCCCGACCGGCGGAGGCAGTACGGCCCCGCCCACTTCCTCCGCGCCGCTCGGCCACCGCACCGGCTCCTCCCCCGCCTTCACCGCGGCCGCCGCCTCCCGCAGCGACGGCGCCAACTGCGGCGGCACCGCCGCCCCGCTCCCGCGCCGGGCGGCGTCGGTCACCGCGTCGAGCAGCGGCTCCAGCCGGAGTATCAGCGCGTACAGCACCAACAGCCGGGGCCCCGGCGCGGTCGAGCGGCGCCGGCGGGCGTCCTCCACGAGGGACCAGGCGCCGTGGACCGCCCGGTACGCCCTTCGCCGGGCGGCCCCGGCCTCGTCGCCGCCGCTGCCGTCGTTGCCTTCCGCGGCCGTGCCCGTCGCCCGCGCGGTCGCCTCGGCGTAGGCCGCCACGGAGTGCAGGGCGGACGCCACCGCGCCTTCCTCCGGCGCGTGCGGGCGCATGAGCCACCCCGACATGGCGGACAGCCAGGACAATCCCGCTCCCAGGAGCAGGAAACCGGCCCGGACCGCCGACTCCGTGAGTCCCACCGGCGGCAGGAAGGCGGTCAGGGCGGCCACCAGCACCACGAAGTAACTGCCCGGACCGCTCAGGTGCAGCGTTTCCACGAACAAGGTGGCGGTGACCGCGAAGGCCGAGAGGACCGCCACCATCGCCCAGACCCGTCCCGAGGCGAGCGAACCGGCGAGGAAGGCGACGGCGAAACCCGCGCCCATCACCGCGAGCAGCGGCCCCCGCCGGGCGTAGGGATCGCGGGCGCCGTAGGCGTCGATGTAGCAGCCCATCGCGGCGAAGACGCCGTTGTGGATGCCCGCGCCCGCCGTGACCAGGCCGACGGACAGCCCGAAGGCGAACAGCGCCCTGACCCCCCGCGCCCGGTCCAGCGGAGGCAGCGCCCGGCGCGGATGCCGGGCGGAGCGGGTGACCGCTCCGGTCACCACAGGGCGGAGGCGACGGCCGCGCCCGCGAACGACAGGCCCAGACCCACCACCACCGTCACCAGCAGATAACCGGCCGCCCCGGCCGCCCGCCGCCCGTCGGCCATGGCCATGACCTCGTGCGAGAACGTCGACCAGGTGGAAAGCGCGCCGCAGAAGCCCGTCGCCAGCAGCGCCTGCCCGGCCGGGCCGAGCGCGTCCTCGGTGCCCGCCTCCACCAGGAACCCGAGAATCAGGCAAGCCGACATGTTGGCGAGGAACGTGCCCCAGTGGAACGCGCCGCTCAGCCGCCGGCGCGCCACCGCCGCGATCAGATACCGGGCGACCGCGCCGGCGGCGCCGCCGAGGAGGACGAGCAGCAGGTGGTTCATCGGTGGCTCCCGGTCGTTCCGTGCGTCCCGCCACGTCCCGTCAGGACGGCACGGGCCAGCGCCGCGCCCAGGACCACGCCCGCCAGGGCCGCGGCGACGGTCAGGACGAGGTAACTCAGTGCGTAGCCGGGCTGGTCGTTCTCGAACAGGCGGCGTACGTCGTCCGTGTAGGACGAGAACGTGGTGAAGCCGCCGAGCACGCCGGTTCCCAACAGCGGGTTCAGCCAGTGGGGGGCTTTGGTGAAGCGCTCTTTCAGCGCCACTGTCAGGAGGCCCATCAGGAAGCAGCCGACGGCGTTGACCAGGAGGGTGGTCCACGGGAAGGCGGCGGCCCCCGTCCGCCACACCGCGTGCGCGTCACTGCCGTTCTGCCACACGTTCGACGCCCCGAAGCGCAGCGCGGCGCCCACCGCACCGCCGACGGCCACCGCGGCGATCACCGGCACCTGCGGGCCGTTCGTGTGATCAGGGTGTGGATGCAGGTGGAACCTACCGAGATGTCCCATAAGTTCACCCTAGGTGGGTGACGGTAAGTCACTTCCCGGAAGCGCTCACGCACCGGGACAACAGCCCGATCGGCGCAGCGGAGGAGCCACGTGACGAGGCACGCACTCAAGGGAGCGGCCCTCGGCGCGCTGCGCGGTGTGGGACAGGTGGACTTCCAGGCGAGCGTGTGGACCTCCGCCGTGATCCTGGCCGCCCTCTGGGTGGAGAGCTGGGAGATGGGGCTCTTCGCCACCATCGGCGCCGTGGTGGCCACGCTCACCGCGCGGTTGCTCGCCGTCCCCGACGACACGGTCTCCCAGGGCCTGATGACCTACTGCGGCGTGCTCGGGGCCATCGCCATGGTGGTGTACCTCGGCCACCACCCCTCGACGTATGTCATGGCGATGGCCGCCGCCGTGATGTGCACCCTGGTCACCGCCACCCTCAACCACCTGCTCACGCCGTTCGGGCTGAAGGCGTTCACCGGCCCGTTCTGCCTGGTCTCGCTGGTCATGGTCCTCGGCGCGCCGTCGTTCGAGCGCGTCTGGCACGGAACCCCCGCGACCGCGGTCACCCCGGCCAGCCCCACCTCACCGGTCGTCAGATGGACGGATCTCTGGCAGGGGTTCTTCTCCAACATCGGCCAGATCTTCTTCGCCGGCACCTGGTACGTCGGGCTGATCATGCTCGTCGGCCTCTTCCTGGCGGGCTGGAAGGTCGGCCTGTTCACCGTGGTCGGGAGCGCCACCGGACTCCTCACCGCCTGGGCGCTCGGCGCGCCCGCCGCACTGATCGGCCAGGGCATCTACGGCTACAACGCCGTGCTCACCGCTCTCGCCTTCGGCGTCCTGCTGCTGCGCCCGGACCCCTGGAGCTACGGCTACGCGGTGCTGGCCGCCGCGGCCAGCACCGCACTGACCGCCTCGCTCTCCGTGTTCTTCGAGGTGTTCGGCAGCCACACCTTCACCTGGCCCTTCAACATCACCACCTGGGCGCTGCTGGCGGCCGTGCCGCTGCTGCCGCGCCTCATCCGGGCGGAGGACGGCTGACCCTTCCCCCGCACCCCACCGCATCCGCCACCGAGGAAGGCTTCCCCATGAACCTGGCCCCCCGCGAGATCGACAAGCTGCTCGTCTACGTCGCCGCCGATCTGGCCCGGAAGCGCCGAGAACGAGGTCTGAAGCTCAACTACAGCGAGACGGTCGCCCTGGTGACGGAAGCCATCCTCGAAGGCGCCCGCGACGGCAGGAGCGTCGCCGACTGCATGGAGCTGGGCCGGCAGGTACTCGGTGAGACCGACACGATGGACGGCGTCCGCGAGATGCTGCCGCTCCTCCAGGTCGAGGCCACCTTCGACGACGGCAACAAGCTCGTCTCCTGCCACGACCCGGTCGGAGGCTGACGCCGTGCCGCACGCGAGGGTCGTCGCCGTCGGCGGACACGAGAGCGACGGCGGCCGGGCGCTGACACCGCTGCTCGGTGCCGGGGTCACGGTGGTGGCCCGGGGGCGCGAGCTGTACCGCTGTGTGGCCGCCCTGCGCGAGCGGGACGAGCGGGTATGCGTGGTACCCATGACCCTGGGCCGCGACCCCGGCCTCACCGCCGACACCGCCCGGACACTGCGGGCCCTGCCGGAGGACGATCGGGCCGGACTGGTCCTGGCCGAATCCTTCGGCACCGCCGACCACCTCGTCGGCTGGCTGCGCGCGGCCGCCGTGAGGATCGCGGCGGACGACGCGCTGCTGGTCACCGCGCCGTCCGGCGACCCCTTCGCAGACGCGGAGCTCTTCAGGACCGCCCGCCTGGTCCGCCAGTACGGACGGCACCGAACGGTCGAGGTCGCCCTGATCGGCGGCGATCCCGACCCCGCCGAAGGAGTCCGCCGCTGCCGCGCACTCGGCGCGGAACACGTCACCCTGCTCCCGGCCGCCTGGGTCGCGCCGCCGGCTCCCGCCGGGCCCTGCGCGGTCGCGGGGCCGCTGCTTGCCGCCTCCGCCGTCGCGGGAGTACTCGAGGCCCGCGTGCGCGAGGCATGGCGACAGTGGGAACTCCACGGCGACGACGGCCTCGCCCGCGGCCTCCTCGCCGACCATGCCCACGGCTATGCCCACAGCCACGGCGGGGACCACGGCCACGCCCACGACCACAGCCACAGCCACAGCCACGGCGAAGACCATGCCCACGCCTACCCCCACACCCACAGCGATGGCCGCACGCACAGCCACGGCGGTGGCGGTCACGGCCAGCACGGCCACGGCGCCGCCGCGCCCCCGCACGTCCACCTCTCCCTCAGGAGTCCCCGATGACACTCCCCCCGCGGTACCAGTACGGAGACGGCGACATCGAGGTCAACGCCGGCCGGCGGACCGTCAGGCTCACCGTCCGCAACACCGGCGACCGGGCGGTCCAGGTCGGGTCCCACTACCACTTCTTCGAGGCCAACTCCGCCCTCGACTTCGACCGCAACAGCGCCCTCGGCATGCACCTCAACATCCCGGCCGGCCTCTCCGTCCGCTTCGAACCGGGCGGCACCCACGAGGTCGAGCTGTGCGCCTACGCCGGCACCGGCCGTCTCACCGGTTTCAGCGGCCTCCTCAACGGCAGCGTGAAGTCCCACCCGGCCCGCGTCGAGGCCGTCGCCAGCGCGCTCCAGCGCGGCTTCCGCGGCGCGGGCCAGGAGAACGGGACGCGGGAGGACGGGCAGGACGGCCAGGAGAAGGCCGGCGACAAGAAGTCCAAGAAGAAGGGTTCGAACTGACATGCCGGTCATCACTCGCAAGCAGTACTCCGACCTGTTCGGGCCCACCGTCGGCGACCGCGTCCGCCTCGCCGACACCAACCTCGTCATCGAGGTCGAGAAGGACTTCCGCGCGGGGTCCTACGGCGACGAGGTGGTCTACGGCGGCGGCAAGACCATGCGTGACGGCATGGCGTCGGACCCGCAGGCCACCGCCGCGCAGGGCGCCCTCGACCTCGTGATCACCAACGTGGTCGTCCTGGACCCGGTGCTCGGTGTGGTCAAGTGCGACATCGGCGTCAAGGACGGGTTCATCGCCGGCATCGGCAAGGCCGGCAACCCGCAGACGCAGGACGCCGTCGACCCCCGCCTCGTCATCGGCGCCTGCACCGAGGTCATCGCCGGGGAGCACCTGATCGCGACCGCCGGGGCGATGGACTCGCACGTCCACCTGATCTCCCCGCAGCAGTGCGAGCAGGCGCTCAGCAACGGCATCACCACCCTGTTCGGCGGCGGCACCGGCCCCACCGACGGCTCCAACGGCACCACCTGCACCCCGGGCCCCTACAACCTCGCCCGGATTCTGCAGGCCGCCGAGGACCTGCCGGTCAACCTCGGCATCATGGGCAAGGGCAACGCCAGCCTGCCCGGCGTCCTGGACGAGCAGATCGAGGCCGGCGCGGCCGCGCTGAAGGTGCACGAGGACTGGGGTTCCACCCCCGCCGTCATCGACACCGCGCTGGCGGTGGCCGACCGGCACGACGTCCAGGTCGCCATCCACACCGACACCCTCAACGAGGGCGGCTTCTTCGAAGACACCCGTTCCGCGATCGACGGCCGCACCATCCACACCTTCCACAGCGAGGGCGCGGGCGGCGGCCACGCCCCCGACATCCTGCGGGTGACCGGCGAGGCGAACGTCCTCCCCTCCTCCACCAACCCCACGCTGCCGTACACCAAGAACTCCGTGGACGAGCTGCTGGACATGGTGATGGTCTGTCACCACCTCAGCCACGACATCCCCGAGGACGTCGCCTTCGCCGACAGCCGGGTGCGGGCCGAGACCATCGCCGCGGAGACGGTGCTGCACGACCGCGGCATCATCAGCATGATCTCCTCCGACTCCCAGGCCATGGGCCGCATCGGCGAGTCCTTCACCCGGGCGTTCCAGATCGCCCACGTCTGCAAGGAAGCGTTCGGCCCGCTGCCGGAGGACTCCGACCGCAACGACAACCACCGCGTCCTGCGCTTCCTCGCCAAGGTCACCGTCAACCCCGCGATCGCCAGCGGCATCGCCGACCACGTCGGCACCCTGGAGGCGGGCAAGCTGGCCGACATCGTGCTCTGGCCGATGCACTCCTTCGGGGCCAAACCGAAGATGGTGATCAAGGGCGGCATCGTCTCGTGGGCGCAGATGGGCGATCCCAACGCCTCCCTGCCGACCCCGCAACCGGTCTACTACCGGCCCTCGTTCGGCCACTACGGGCGGGCCATGCAGGCGACCCACGTCACCTTCATGTCCCAGGCCGGCATCGCGGCCGGCGTCCCGCAGAAGCTGGGCCTGGAGCGCGACGTCCTGCCGGTCCGCAAGACCCGCACCATCGGCAAGCACAGCATGGTCCGCAACGACGTGGTCCCGGACATCACCGTCGACCCGGAGACGTACCAGGTCACCGTCGACGGCGACGTCGTCACGATCGACCCCGCTCAGAAGCTGCCGCTCAACCAGCTCTACTTCCTGGCCTGAGACATGTACCGCGAGGAGACAGCCGCCTGCGGAACGGCGGCAGCGGCGGAGGACGTGACGGGGACCGACGACGGCGAGCGGGCGGCGGACCTGGATCACCTGCTGGTCAGTCTGCAACTGACCGATTCGGCGTTCCCCAGCGGCTTCTACACCCTGTCCCACGGTCTGGAGGGCTACGCGCAGGCGCGGGCGGTGGACCCCGCCACCCTGCCCACGCTGCTCCACGACCTCCTCCGCCACGGCGTGGGCCCCGCGGACGCCACCGCGCTCGCCCTCGCCCACCGGGCGGCCACGGCGGAGGACTGGGAGACGGTGGCCGCGGTCGACATCCGGCTGCACGCCACCAAGCTCAACCGCGAACTGCGCCAGGCCGCCACCCGCACCGGCAGGCAACTGCTCGACCTGGCGGCCGAGGTGTTCGGCACCCCCGGCATCATCCGCCAGCACCGGGCAGTGACCGACCGCCGCGTCCCCGGCACCCAGGCCGTCGCCGCCGGCGTCGTGTACGCGGCGACGGGGGTGCCGGCCCGCCAGGCCGTCGCCTCCGACCTGTTCGCCTTCTGCGCGAGCTTCGCCGGCGCCGCGCTGCGGCTGCGGCTGACCGACCACCGGCGCGCCCAGACCCTGCTGCGCGAGGCGGCCCCCGTGGTCGTGGAGACCACGCGGGCCGCGCTCGACCGCGAACTCGCCGACCTCGGGGCCACCACCTTCGCCGCGGACGTCATGTCCGCACGCCACGAGCGGGCCGAAGCCCGCCTGTTCGCCACCTGAACCGGCCGCCGTCACCCCGGCGGCCGCTCCCGGAGAGGAAGTACCACCCCACCATGCGAGACAACGTGCTGCGCGTCGGCATCGGAGGCCCCGTCGGCTCGGGCAAGACCGCCCTGATCGAGGCACTGGTTCCCGTCCTGATCGAACAGGGCAGGCGGCCCGCCGTGATCACCAACGACATCTACACCCAGGAGGACGCCCAGCACGTACGCCGCACCCTCCGAGGCGTCCTCGACGGCGACCGCGTCGTGGGCGTCGAAACCGGGGCCTGTCCCCACACCGCCGTCCGCGACGATCCCACCATGAACCTGGCGGCCGGCGCCGAGATGCTCGAACGCCACCCCGATGTCGACGTCCTCCTCTACGAGAGCGGCGGCGACAACCTCACCCTCACCTTCAGCCCGGCCCTGGTCGACCTCTTCGTCTTCGTGCTGGACACCGCCGAGGGGGAGAAGATGCCGCGCAAGCGAGGCCCAGGCATCACCGACTCCGACCTGCTGGTCATCAACAAGGTGGACATCGCCCCCTACGTACGGACCGACCTCGCCGTCATGGAGGCCGACGCCCACCGGGTGCGCGGTGACGGACCGGTCATCCTCACCGACTGCCTGACCGGCCAGGGCGTCGACGAGGTCGCCGCCTTCCTCGAAGCCGGGCACCGGGTCCTGGCCTGACATGACGGCGACCGACGACCGGCTCGCGCCGGAACACTACGAACCGGTCCGCCTCCCGCCGGAGACGGCCGCGTACTCCTCGGCGCCCAGGACACTGGGGCCGGGCTCGCCCGCCAAGGTCGGCGTCCTCGACCTGGCGTACGCACTGCGCGGGGAACGGACCGAGCTGGTCGCCCGGTACCAGAAGTCGCCGCTGCAGATCATGCGCCCCCTCTACGTGGACCCGGCGATGCCCGGCATGGCGTTCACCTACGTGATGGCCACCGGGGGAGGCATCGCCCAGGCCGACCGCTACCGCCAGGACCTGCGGTGCGCCCCGGGCACCCAGGCCCTCTTCACCACCCAGGCGGCCACCAAGGTCTACCGGATGGAGGACGACTACGCGACACAACGCGTCCACCTCACCGCCGAGGAGGGCGCCTACGTCGAATACGTGCCCGACCCCGTCATCCCCTTCCGCGGTGCCCGCTTCCACCAGAGCGTCGAACTGACGGTGCACGCGGACGCCACCGTGGTCTACGCGGAGACCATCACGGCCGGGCGCCTGGCACGCGGCGAACGCCACGACTACACGGTGCTGACCAACGACCTGGAAGTGCGCCGCCCCGACGGCACGCCGCTCGCCGTGGACACCCTGCGGCTGCGGCCCGGACAGCCGGGCGGGGTGACCGGCCCCGGGGTCTTCGCCGGACACGACCACGTCGCGACGCTGTACGTCATCAGCTCCGCACGCCCCGCCGCGGACATCGCCGACGCCCTCCACCGGTCCATGAACGGCCTGCCGGTACTCCACGGCGCGAGCGTGCTGCCGGGCGACTGCGGCGCCTGGACCCGGATTCTCGGCCGGGAACAGCCCCGGATCGCCGAGGCCGTCCGGGCCGGCTGGGACGCCGCCCGACGGCTGCTCACCGGCCACCCGGCCCCCGACCTGCGCAAACCGTGACGGCTGCCCCGCCGAGTGCTGAGGAGACCACGCTCATGACCGACACTCTCGCCGTCGCCGTGCCGTCGGCGTACGACTCGGGCGACACCGCCTGGATGCTGGCCGCATCTGCCATGGTGCTGCTGATGACGCCCGCCCTGGCCTTCTTCTACGGCGGCATGGTGCGCACCCGGCACATCCTCGTCATGCTCAAGATGAGCTTCGCCTCGCTGTGCTTCGTCACCATCGCCTGGTACCTGATCGGCTACAGCCTCGCCTTCGGCCCCGACGTCGGCGGAGCGGGTCTCATCGGGAACCTGGACCACGCCTTCCTGCGCGGCATCGGGCCGGAAACCCTCACGGACTCCTTCCCCACGTACATCTACGCCACCTTCCAGATGGGTTTCGCCATCGTCACGGTGGCGCTCATCAGCGGCTCCATCGCCGGCCGGGCCTCCATGCGGGGCTGGCTGGTGTTCTCCGTGCTCTGGCTGCTGATCGTGTACGTGCCCATCGCACACTGGGTCTTCGACACGGAGCACGGGTGGATCTCGGCCCACCTGGGCGCCCTGGACTTCGCCGGCGGCCTGCCCGTGGAACTCAATTCCGGCATCGCCGGGCTCGCCGCCGCCCTGGTCATCCGCGGGCCCGCCGACTTCCGCCGCAAGGAACCCCGCCCGAGCAACATCCCGCTGGTCATGATCGGCGTGGCGCTCCTGTGGTTCGGCTGGCTGGCCTTCAACGCCGGCTCGGCGCTCCGTGACACCGGCACCGCCGCCACCGCCTTCCTCAACACCCAGCTCGCGGCGGCGGGCGCGATGGTCACCTGGCCGCTGGTGGAGTACGCGCGGACCCGGAAGGTCACCATGATGGGCGTCGGCTCCTCCGCGGTCGCGGGCATGGTCGCCATCACCCCCGCCTGCGGCGAGATCGACCCCACCGGCGCGCTCATCACCGGCCTGGTGACCGGCGCGTTCTGCGCCTGGGCAATCACCCTCAAGTACCGCCTCGGCGTGGACGACACGCTCGACGTGGTCGGCGTCCACGGAGCGGGCGGGTTCGTCGGACTGCTGATGGTCGGTCTTTTCGCCGCCCGCGACGTCAGCGGCAAGGAAGGGCTCTTCTACGGCGGCGGACTTTCCCTGCTGGGGAAGCAGATCGTCGCCATCCTCGCCGTCGCCGCCTTCTCCTTCGTTCTCACCTGGCTCATCGCGAAGGCCGTCGACAGGACGGTCGGATTCGCCGAGAAGGAGGACTACGCCGCCGTGCCGGGCGAGGACGAGGAACGCGCCTACGACCTTCGGACCGCCACCCGCGTCGACGCCCTCACCGGCGAAGGCCGGGGCCTCGACAAGAAGTCCCTGGAGCAGATCCAGAAGCTCCTGGCAGCGCACCGCGACCGCTGATTCCCCCCGGTCCCCGCCTTCCGCAAGGGGTGCCGGCGGACCCGCTGGAACGGCCGGCCGACTCGTCGGGTCCCGTACAGAGGTCTTGACCACTTGATTGGTCTGGACCATGCTGTGGCGCGCTCCACTCCGATCCCCCAACTCCCGGAGGCAGTCGTGGACCGCGCCAGACCTCTCACCCTGCTGCTGGTGGGCGCGCTCGCCGTCGGCGGGCTCACCGCGCTCGCTCCGGCCGCCCAGGCCGCCGACTCCGAGCTTGCCCGCAACGGCGGCTTCGAGGCCGGCCTGGACGGGTGGAGCTGTACGGCGGGCAGCGGTGCCGCCGTCACCACCCCCGTGCGCAGCGGCACGAAGGCGCTGCAGGCCACGCCGGCCGGCAGCGACAACGCCAAGTGCTCCCAGACCGTCACCGTGAAGCCGAACTCAACCTACGCGCTGAGCGGCTGGGTCCGCGGCAGCTACGTGTACCTCGGCGTCACCGGCACCGGCACCACCGACGCGTACGACTGGACCCAGTCCGCCCCGAACTGGCAAAAGCTCGCCAAGACCTTCACCACCGGCGCGAACACCACCTCGGTCACGATCTACACCCACGGCTGGTACGGCACCCCCGCCTACCAGGCCGACGACCTCTCCCTCCTGGGACCCGGCGGCGACCCGGTCCAGATCCCCGCCGCCCCGACGGGCCTCACCGCCGGCACCCCGACCGCCACCTCGGTGCCGCTGAGCTGGCCCGCCGTCGCGGGAGCCACCTCGTACAAGATCTACCGGGGCGGGAGTCCGATCGGCACCGCGACCGGCACCTCGTACACCGCCACCGGTCTCAGCCCGAGCACCGCGTACTCTTTCCAGGTCTCGGCGGTCAACAGCGCGGGCGAGTCCGCGAAGTCCGCGGCCGTCACCGCCACCACGGCCTCCGGAGGCGGCGGGGAAGGCGGCGGGCTACCCGCCCGTGCCCTCGTCGGCTACCTCCACGCCAGCTTCGCCAACGGCTCCGGCTACACCCGCATGGCCGACGTACCCGACTCCTGGGACGTCATCAACCTCGCCTTCGGCGAGCCGACCTCGGTGACCTCGGGCGACATCCGCTTCAATCTCTGCCCGGCCACCGAGTGCCCCGGCGTCGAGTCACCCGCCGAGTTCAAGGCCGCCATCAAGGCCAAGCAGGCCGCCGGCAAGAAGGTCCTCATCTCCATCGGCGGCCAGAACGGGCAGGTCCAGCTCGCCACCCCGGCCGCCCGCGACACCTTCGTCTCCTCCGTCTCGAAGATCATCGACGAGTACGGGCTCGACGGCCTCGACATCGACTTCGAGGGCCACTCGCTCTCGCTCCAGACCGGCGACACCGACTTCCGCAACCCCACCACTCCGGTCGTCGTCAACCTCATCCAGGCGGTCAAGACCCTCAAGGCGAAGTACGGCTCGAAGTTCGTCCTGACGATGGCCCCGGAGACCTTCTTCGTCCAGCTCGGCTACCAGTTCTACGGCTCCGGTCCCTGGGGCGGCCAGGACCCGCGCGCCGGCGCCTACCTGCCGGTCATCCACGCGCTGCGCGACGACCTCACCCTGCTGCACGTCCAGGACTACAACTCCGGCTCCATCATGGGCCTGGACAACCAGTACCACTCGATGGGCAGCGCCGACTTCCACATCGCCATGACCGACATGCTGCTCACCGGCTTCCCGGTCGCCGGCAACGCCGAGCGCTTCTTCCCGGGCCTCCGCCCCTACCAGGTGGCCATCGGCCTCCCCGCCTCCACCCAGGCGGGCAACGGTCACACCAGCCCCGCCGAGGTGAACAAGGCCCTGGACTGCCTCACCAAGAAGCAGAACTGCGGCTCCTACCAGACCCACGGAACCTGGTCGTCCCTGCGCGGCCTGATGACCTGGTCGATCAACTGGGACCGCTTCAACAAGTGGGAGTTCAGCCGCAACTTCGACGCCTACACCTGGAACTGACGTCCGCCCCGCGAGGTGACGGCTCGGCCCGTCACCTCGCGGAACATCCGCAGGTCACGGCCGAGGGGGTCAGGCAGTCGGACGGCCGGTGATGCCCGGCAGGACCGTCGTCCTGATCCGGCGGTAGGTCCTGAAGCCGTACGCGGTCAGCGCGGCCCAGATGACGGTACTGAGCAGGGGCCACCACAAGTCCTGGCCCTGGTCGCCCTGGACGAGATTGACGACCCAGTTCACCGCCCAACTGACCGCGAGAACAAGCGCTGCCCACCTGGCCCACCGCCACATCCGCATCGTTCCTCGGGCACGGGCTTCCTGTGAGTTCTGATCATCCTGTCGATGTCGTGTGCCATCCATACCTACCCGCCTACCCCCTGTCCGCTCCTTGCCTCCCGGCGCGTCGGAGAGGGCCGAAAACGGACGGTCCCGCCACGGCAGGACACGAGGGCTTGCGGTGGGGTCGGTATTCGTCGACCACCGTCCCCGGCGCCGGCCGAGGCAGCCGCGCGGCAGTACGCCGGGCCGTCCTGGTTCGCGGATCGGGCGACCGGCGGCCGCCTACGCCCATCTGGCGGCCGGCACCGAGGACCGCGGCGCACCGGTCGCCTCGCGCAGGCGGATGCTCAACCCGGCCGGCTCCCACCAGTGGCTTCGCGAACTCGTCGGAGGGCTGCGCCCGCTTCCGGGCCGCCTGCCACACGCACCGTCAGCCCCGGCAGGAACGGCAGCGCCGCCCAGTGGGTGACGTGGTCCTGACTCGGTCCTCCCGGGGGGTAGCGGATGATGCCGTCGGAGTCCACGAAACAGTCGTGGTAGTGGCTGTCGTCCTCGGACTGGTGCTGGAAGGTCATGGGGATGTACAGGCCGTGGAAGACCATGGGTCTGACCAGCCAGTAGTCCTCGCCTGCGACGGAACGGTCATGGAAGTCGTGCGGCCAGGTGCCGAACATCGCCGCCGCGACGGGTTCCCCGGGCCGAGGCAGCCTCTCGCGCGTATCGACCCATTCCACATTCACCTGCATGTTCAACGTTCCTCCCGGACGCCGGGTTCCTGACTGTCGCGTACTGCTGTTCCGCTCAGGCGCGTCGATCGGGAAGAGACCCGGTCACGCTCGTCTTCGTCAGACGTCTCGAAAGCCGGCGCGGTTGCCTGTCGGGCCAGTGATGAAGCGCCGGGGCCTGGAAATCGGCGTGTTCCGCGACGACGTGCCGCAGCGCGATCGGACGTCGGGCTCGATCGCGTCTCTCGTCCGCTGCCGGCGCCTCCTCACGGACAACCCACAGCCGCCCTTCCCCCGTCCTACGTGACGCGAGGGGCGCCCGAGACCGACGGGACGTCTGCGCACGGTGGTTTGAGGAGAGGACCATTGATCCGTGCCCGAATATGTGTGACCGCCGTGGCGGTGCTGGCGGCCCTGGCGGGCTCGCCCGGACCGGCACAGGCCGAACAGCCGTACCCGCCGCTTCCGTCGAGCACCGCGGACGCCGATCCGCTTCCGCCGGGGTGGCGGATCGACGGGGAGGGCGGTGCGCGTGAGCTGGTCTGGCGTACGCCGGAAGCCGTGCCCATGGGGGATGCGCGAGTCGAGTTCCGCGCCGGGGACCGGCTGCTCGGGGCGCCGAAGCCGACGAGGGACGGGAAGACCTTCCGGCTCGCCCTCGGCGGGACGCCGCCCGCACAACTGAACGACCTGCAAGTGACCGCTGCGGGGCGCCGACTGGACGCGCCGGCCGACGACTCGCCCGGGTCCGGCTCGCACGTGGCACGGATGCCCACGCGGGCGCCGGCGAACGGCGTCGATCCGGGCCTACCCGGCTCGTACCGCACGGTCACCGGGAAGTACGACCTCGACCCGGTGCGCCTGCCCGGGTTCGGCACTCCGGTGGAGATGACCGCCGAGGTGGTGGCGCCGAAGGGTGCCACCGGCAGCCGGCCGCTCGCGCTGTTCCTGCACGGCCGCCACGGCACCTGCTACAAGCCCGGCTCCGAGGACGACGTGACCGGCGACTGGCCCTGTGCGGACGGCTACCGGCCGATCCCGAGTCACCTGGGCTACCTGCGCGACCAGCTACTGCTGGCCTCGCAGGGCTATGTGACGGTGTCGATCTCGGCGAACGGCATCAACGCCCAGGACTGGGAGGCCGAGGACGCCGGCGCGCAGGCGCGTTCCACGCTGGTACGCGAGCACCTCGCCCGCTGGGCCGACTGGAGCGCCCACCGCTCCGCCGCCCCGGCCGTCGTACGCAAGGCGGCGCGAGCGGACCTCTCCCGTGTCCTGCTCGTCGGCCACTCACGCGGTGGCGAGGGCGTCAACCGGGCCGCCATGGACAGCCTCTACCCGCCGCCGGCCGCCGAGGACGGCCACCGGAGCCCGGTGCGCTGGAAGATACGCGGGACCGTGCTCATCGGGCCGACGGTCTTCGGCCAGAACCCGGTCGCCGACGTTCCGTCCGTGACGCTGCTGCCGGGCTGCGACGGCGATGTGTCGGACCTCCAGGGCGAGAACTACGTCGACGGAACGCGCGGGATCAGCCGGGGCACGGCCCTGCACAGCGCGCTCTACATGGTCGGCGCCAACCACAACTACTTCAACAGCGAGTGGACTCCGGGTGAGGCCGTCGCACCGGCCGCGGACGATTTCGGGACCGACCCGGACCAGCCGGACCCGGTGTGCACGCCGGGTGCCGCGACCCGGCTGACCGCCGCCCAGCAGCACAAGGCGGGCGCCACGTACATCGCCGCCGCGGCCCGGCTCTTCCTCGCCGGCGACGATCGGGTACGTCCGCTGCTCGACGGTTCCGGCAAGCGGGCCCCGTCCGCGGACCCGGCCCGGGTGCTGACCCACGCGGTCGGCGGGCGCCGCGGCGGTGGTTTCCTGCCGGACGGCGGGGCCAAGGTGACCGGCGCCCGGCTGTGTTCGGCGATCGACCCCGACCCGGCAGTGGCCTGTCTGGACCCGCAGGTCCCCGGGTCGTCACCGCACTTCGCGTGGTGGGAGACGGAACAGGAGACGGGCCGCAGCGCGGTGGACCTGAAGTGGTCCGCGCCGGGCACTGCCGCACGCATCACCCCGGCCGAGCCGCTCTCGCTGCGCGCCTCCCGGAGCCTCGCGCTCCGGGTCTTCGTACCGCCGAACACCACCGGCACGAAGTTCGACGTGTCCGTCACCGACTCCTCCCACCGCAGGGTGACACTGGGCTCGGTCCGGGTGGACGGACTCCCGGGTTCCGCGAACACCGCCTCCTACTGGGCTCAGGAGCTGCGCCTCCCGCTGTCGGCCGCGACCCGGGCCGGGCTCGATCTCAGGCATGTCAGGTCCCTTGAGCTGACGCCTCGTTCGCGGTCCGGGCGGGTCTGGCTGATGGACGCCTGGGGCTGGGCACCCGGCACTCCGGCGGTGAAGGCGGCCGCACTGCCGCGTGTCGACGTCGGCCGCACGATCGTCAAGGAGGGCGACTCGGGCACACGCACCTACCGGGTCCCGGTCAAGATCTCCGGGCACGGCAGCGGGCAGGTCCGCGTGTACGTCCTCGACCCGGACAGCGGCCGGGCCGAGAACCGCCTCGTGACCGTGCGGCCCGGCAGCGACGTGATCGACGTGCCCGTCGAGGTGAAGGGCGACACGGTCTACGGTTACGGCACGGCGTACGACATCGCCGTCAAGGCCGTCCGCGACGCCGTCGTCGGCAAGCACCGCGGTGGGCTCACCGTCGAGGACGACGACCCCGAACCGGTGTTCACCCTGTCGCCGGTCACGGACCGGGTGACCGAGGGAGGGACGCTGACCTGGCGGCTGTCCGTGGATGCGCCCACGGCGGTGAACCTCTGGCAGCCGGTGCGGGTGCTTCCGGTCGCCGAGGGCGCCGAGCTGTCCACCAGGGACGTGGACCCGCAGTGGCTCATGGACGGGTCCGGTGACATGCCCGACCCCGAGCGGCCACTGTCCGGCGCGAGCCTGTGGGTGTGGCTGCACATCCCGCCCGGAGACACCGGCGCGGACTTCGTCGTGCCGACCGTACGGGACCAGGTGGCCGAGCCGGCCGAGTCGATGCGCCTCGCGCTGACCGACGACGACGCCGAGCCGCTGCCCGACGCGCCGGTGCTGACGGGAACGGTGCTCGACGAACCGTAAGCACGAGGTACGAGGGATCGTGAGCACCCTCTTGCGCGGGGTCCGGCCCGTCCGGGCCCCGCGCCTCACCCGGGATACGCCGGCGCGCCGGCACCGGCCGGCCGTCCCATCTTCCGCTTCGTGTCCGCTCGGCGGCATGAACCCTCTACCGTCGTGTGTGACGTCCGGCGAGTGAGGGTGATGATGAGCGCGCGGCAGACACGGCTGGAGGCTCTGCGCAGTCTGCGTGAGCGGGAGACCGGCTCACGGTACGGCTGGGCGCTGGACACTGACGGTGATGCCGTGACGTCCCGAGGGAAGCGGTCCGTGCAGGACCTGGTGGGCGAGGGTCTGGCCGAACTCGCGGACCGCGAGGTCCGCGCGGAACTGTCCGCCCGTGAGGGGCGGGCAGTGGTGTGGGCCGCCCGCCTGACCGGGCACGGCCACGACGTCCTGGCCTACCACCAGGCGAGCCCCGCGCCCGCCCCGCACACCTCGCCCCCCGCCGGCGAACAGGCCGTGGAGCTGCGTCCGGCGCAGATGGACGCCCTGCGGCTGTACGTGAACCCGGGACCGGCCTGGAGCGTGCCGCCGGCCGAGGGTCTCGCCGAGCGGGTACGCACCGCTCTCTTCGACCGGTCCGGCAACCGCTGGCGGCTGTATCTGACCCGGGAACAGATGGAGTCCGCCGCCTACGCCTTCCACCTGCGCGCCCTCACCGGCTCCGTGGCCGAGGCCAACCGCTTCGCCCGTGAGTACGACATCGCCTACCGAACCGACCCCGCCACCGGCCGCCCCTCAGCCGTGACCATGCCCTGGGGTTCCCCTTCCGCGGCGGCCTCGCTCCCCGGCTCTCCTCGCTGACGACGGTCGTCGTCGCGGGCGAGGTGTGTCCACCCGCACTGGCCGAGGCGCACGGCGCCGCGCTGCCGGGGACGCGGCTGTACAACGAGTGCGGGCCCACGGAGTGCACGGTCTGGTGCACGGTGCACTCCTGCGCCCCCGAGGACGCCCGCGCCCTGCCCACCCGGCTCGTCACGCTGCCCGCCCTGCCCCGACTGCCGAACGGCAAGATCGACCATACGGCGCTGGACCGGCGTACCGTGGAAGGCGGCTGAGGGGCACACCGAGGTTCCGGCAGCATCACGCGCGACGGCAACACCGAGCCGGCCGAGGTGACGACCACGACGTGCGGGACACGGCCAGTACGGAAGCAAGGCAGATTGGCCGTATCTCGTCTGCCGCCCCACGGCGCCACACCGGCTTACTGATGCTCCCGCGCCACGCACCGCGCGGGTGGTTGTGACGACAGTGCGGGGGACGAACCATGGAACACACAGGCGGCAAAGGCGTACCTCCTCCCGGTCCCCCGCCGCAGCTTCCGCCCCGGTCCCGGGCTCAGCCGTCTCCTCGGATACCGCCGATGCCGCTGCCTCCCCGCACCGGAAAGCCGCTGCAACTCAAGGTCGAGCGGCAGATCCTGTGGGTGGGGCCGGCGGCGGTCCCGTTGCGCAACATCAGCTGGGTCGAAGTGTTCAGACCGAAACTCGCCTGGGGCAAGGCCGGCCTCTACTTCCTGCTGCTGGCGGCGATCGCCTTCCTGGTCTCCGCCCGGCTCGACTCCACGGGCGGGGGCAGCGGCTCCGCCCCGGCCTTCCTGACCTTGTTGACCCTGGCCGCCATTGTGTGCACGGTCCTGCTCTGGTCGAGGAAGCCGGTGCTGGTCGTCGAGCTGAACAGCGGTTCCAGGGTGGTCCTGACCCTTCCGGCCATGAATGAACTGCGGGCCGTCGGCGGGCAGATCGTGTACGCGATCGACCACCCGGAATACGAGTTCACCGCCGTCCTGGAGCAGCACAACACCACGAACAACTTCGGCTCCGTCGTCAACATGAACGGCGGCAGGGGGAACACGGGGATCAAACTATGAGCGACACGTCGAACTACTACGGAGACGTCGTCAACGTGAACGACGGCGAGAACGTCATCGGCATCAACCACGGCTTCGTCGTCCACAACGACGGCACCGCACAGGACGCCGAACTCCGGGCCGCCGTGACGGACCTCACCCGCCTCCTCAACAGCCTGCGCCCGCAACTCACCCCCGAACAGGCCCGGACCGTGGACGACGCGCTGCCCGCGCTGACTCCCGACCGGGCCGCCCTGCGCGAGCGCGGCATGATCCTCGCATCCGTCGCCCAGATCGCGGCGACCGTGGGCGAGGTGGGCAGACCCGTCGTAGAAGCACTCGGCCGGCTGCTCGCGCTGCTGAGCTGACGGCCGCGCCTCGGACGGGTATCCAGTCGCACTCAAGGTGCGATCACAAATGAGACGTGTTCAGTCGAATGACGCATGAAAAGCGGAAGAGTCGGCTCTGAAGCGGGCCGACTCTTCCGTTTGCCGTCTCGCGCGCCAACGCGTCGGGCTCATATTCCCTGATCGGTCATGGTTGGAGCCAAAGAACCAGGGCACCGCCACCCACTCGGCGGCGGCAGGGCGATTTTCGGCTTCGGCCGGGCGGTGCGGCAACCAGTGCGGAGCAGAAGTTAGTTAAACCGCGGGCACGGGCCAACACCTCTGCTCCGCTGAGGGTGGATTTGCAGGCCAGGCGGTTCATTCAGGTTGTCCCACCCGAATGCCGCCATTTTTGCCGCTGAGACGACCGTGAAGCAACCGCCGCTACTTCCTGCGAGGCGGTCCGATCGGGTGGCAGGATGCCTCCCGCCTGTCCGGAAGCGCCAACTCCCGGGCGGACAAGGCAAGTTGGAGCCAAGACCAGTGAGGGCCCGGCCGAGGGTGGGCCGGGCCGAGGCGGCAGGTCTCCTGCCGCAGTAAGGAACACGAAATCCATGGGACGTCCAGAAAAGCAGATCCCTGACCCTTTGAGCCCACTCGGCCGACTCGCTGTCGCCCTGCGCAACGGCCGCCGCCACGTCGGCCTCTCCTACGCGGAACTCGCGGAGCGGACGCGTTTCCACAGCCCAGGAACTCTACAGCGGGCCGCCTCGGGCACCACTCTTCCCAAGCTGGAGACCGCACAGGCTTTCGCGCGTGCGTGCGGGCTGGACGCCGATGAGATCACCCGGATGTGGATCGCGGCGTATCGCGGGACCAAGGGCGGCGGCCACAAGAGCGAGACTCCGGCACCGCAGCCCGGCCGCATCAAGGACTTCCCGGGCCTCTGCCGCGCGCTGGAGGAACTACGGCAGGTGAACGGGGCTCCCTCGTTCCAGATCCTGCAGAACCGGGCTCGGGCCGCGGGAGCCGAACTGTCACGCAGCACCGCCTACCGGATCTGCGCCGGCCAGCAGCCCCCTGCCTCCCTCGGGTGCCTGGAGGCTTTCCTCATCGCCTGCGAAGTGCCGCCCCGCGAGCGTACGGTCTGGGCCGAGGCATGGGTCCGGGCTCGGAAGCACGACGCCCAGGCCCGCCAGGACACCGACGCTTCCCTGAACGTCAAGGACGTCGAAGCGGTCATCGCGGGGAACACGCGCGGCGAGGTCACGCAGAAGACCGCCCAGCGTCTGCTGCGCAGGGCCGGCCTGGGAGCCCGGGAGCGCTACCGCCGCTTCGAGACGCCGTGGACGGTCGAGTGCCTGCAGTGCGCCGCCACGTTCCGGATAAGGCTGTCCGACGTCGTCCTGGGCCGGGCCGCCTGCCCGGACTGTCCGCGGCTCAACGACCATGTGCGGGAGGCCTGGGCGGAACTGCTGGCCAACCGCACCGGGACGCTCAGCCGTCAGCAGGTCCGCGCGCTGCGGGCCGTCACCGTTCTGCAGGCGCGCCAGCAGGGTGCCCAACTCGACGTCCCGGTGTTCGTGGCCGACCGCCGGACGGGGGCCGTCCTGCGGTCCCCCGCATGGCACCCGGCCCTGGAGGCATGCCTGCGCCGTCACGTCCGGCGGCCCTTCCACCTGGACGTGATCATCGTCTACGACTACGACACCGTCCCCACGCCCCGCAACGGGCAGCGGCAGCGGCGGCTCGCCAAGGCCGCCGGTCTGGTGGACGGCCCCCTGGAGACACCACGGTCCGAGGACGAACCACCTTCCGCGGACCCCACCGCCCCGGCCGCCCCGGTCCCGGTCGTGGCACAGCGTGACACCGTGCCGACGACCCCGCGGTCCGCCGTCCACCCGAGCCAGGACTCCGAACTCCCCTGGGCCAGCAACAGCGGCCCCTGAGACGCTCACCGGCCCGGCACGACCCCGCAGAAACCGCCTCGGCAAGCCCTCCAGACACCACAAGGAAAACCCGATGATGCACTGCTCAGCTCCTCGGCTGACAGACGCCACGTCGTGCCCCAGCACCCACCTGATGCTGAGCAGCGACACTGCTCAGGACACCTTCAGCAGCTCGTGGACGTGGGCAGCGGTCGTCGGCCTGATCACCCTGGCCGTCACGACCTGCTTCTCCATCGACCAGGTGCGCAAGAACCAGCGCGCCAAGGAAGCAAAGCGCTACCAAGCCGACTACGAACTCCTCAACGAGACCATCGTCGTGCTCGACAAGCTGGCCGGCACCGCCGCGCAGAGGACCGATCTCGGCACACTCAACGAGCTGCTCAGCCGTATCAAGCAGGCCGAGCGGCGCTTCCCCTTCCTGCCGTTCGGCGCCGTCGTCGCCCACCTCGACGCCTACAGGAAGGCCGCGCTGCCCGACGACTTCCGCCGGAAGGTCACCGGCAGAAAGGTTCCCTTGGAGCGCGTGCTGGACCTTTCACGCCAGCAAGGCATCGCGATCACGGGGGCTCTTACGGCCATCGGAGAAGTGCAGAGCGAGATCGACCGCCGCACCGCTTGACCGCCCTCCCTCCGGCCGGGCCACCGACACCGCCCCACCGGTCCTACGTCTCCCGGCGGGTGCGGGCGGTGGCTCTGCCGACGCGCTGGAGGCCGCCCATCGGTCCCTTCAGCGCTCGGGCACGGCAGCGCTCGCCGCCGCGGTGAGCGGCGGACAAGGGCTGGGTGGTGGCAGCAGGGCGAACCATTACCCCTTCTCGCGCCGAAGGCAGGACAAGTGGGTAGCTTTTCGGCGGAGTTTAGGGAGGGTTGAGTAAAAAATCGCTGGACGCCCCGCGGGATGCCATCCGAACCATTGACCGACGCCGATGACGGCACCACCGTCATAGCGTCACGTATTCCGTTCCATCACGAGAGCCGGGATGTCCATGAGAAGCATTCGGACGCGCGTCGTCTGGGCCGTGGCCGCCACAGCGGTTGCCGTATCGATCTCCGTAGGGACTGCTACGGAATCCGCGCAGGCATTCCCCCCTACTCCCAAGCAGACCGTGTTGAACTACCTTCGCTCGGTATCCGGGAACCAGATCGTCTCCGGCCAGCACAACAAGGAGCCCGCTTCCGCACCCGGACAGTACACGCAGCAGGTCAAGGACGTGACCGGGCAATATCCCGGTTTGTGGGGCGGCGACCTGATGTTCAGCGCCGCGGACGTGGCGAACCGCCAGCGTGTGATCGACCAGGCGAAGACCGAGTGGGCCAACGGCTCACTGGTCTCCCTCACCTGGCACGTCTGTCCCCCGACCGGGAGCAGCACCTGCGCGTTCGAGGGTGGTGTGAAGTCGAACATCTCGAACGCGCAGTTCTCGCAGATCCTCACCGAGGGCAGCGCCCTGAACAACGCCTGGAAACGACGCCTCGACGAGGTGGTCCCCTACCTCCAGCAACTGAAGAACGCCGGCGTCCCCGTCCTCTTCCGCCCGTTGCACGAGATGAATGAATCGTGGAACTGGTGGGGAAACCGACCCGGATCGACCGGCAGCGCGCGCCTCTACCAGATCACCCGTGACTATCTCTCCGGAAAAGGGTTGGACAATCTGATCTGGGTGTGGAACGTACAGGACAACCCGGCCGGCGGCTGGAGCAACTACTATCCCGGAAACCAGTACGTGGACGTCGTCTCTCTGGATGTCTGGTACAAAAACTACCCCAGTTCCGCCGACTACCAGCAGATACGGAACATCGCGGGCACGAAGCCCATGGCCATCGCGGAAATCGGCAAAATGCCGAACGCCGCGCTGCTGGACAGCCAGAATCAGTGGGCATGGTTCATGATGTGGTCCGAGCATCTGCGCGGTAACAACACCAACGCCGAGATCCAGGCGACATATTTCCACCCCCGTGTCCTCAACCAGGGAGAGGTCAGACTGCCCTGACGCGGACGCCGGGCCGCTGGTGGGACGAGAACAGGGCACAGACGCCGCATGGTGTCAGGTCGCGGCCGGCACGCGGTCCCGTACCCACGAGGCGAAGGAGGTGAGCGGAATGCCCAGTTCCCGCGCGAACTCCGGACGGGCGGGCTGGGGGAACTCGTTGAGCTGGGACTGACCGAACCCCATCGCCGGCATACCGGCGGCCACCGCCTCCTCCTCCGTCATATCGGGCGCCGTCAGCTCCGCGCCCAGGCGACGGGAGAGGGCCGCGGCGATCTCCGTCATGGTCACCCGGTCGCTCGCCAGCTCCAGTTCGACCCCGTGGAACCGCTCCGGCTCGGCGATCGCCGCCGCGGCCGCCGCGCCGATGTCGTCGACGGCGACCAGGGCGAGCACCGTAGCGGGTTTCAGCAGCGTCACCAGACCGCCCTCAACACCGCGCGGGAAGACGATGTGCTCCGAGGGCAGCAGGTTCTCCATGAGGTAGGACGGCTTGAGGATCGTCCAGGACGTGAAGCCCGCCGCGCGCACCCGGTCCTGGATGGCGGCCTTCGCCGTGTAGTACGGCTCCATGGCCGCCCACCGGCCTTCGATGAGGTGGGCGTGCCGCCCGGCGCCGGAGACCGACGTATGGACGAACTGGGGCACTCCCGCCGCGCGGGCGCTGCGGATGAGGTGCTCCGCCTGCGCGACCTCGCCTTCGAAGCCGCGTCCGCCGATGTCGGGCATCTGGACGGAGAAGACGGCGCGAGCCCCTTCGGCGGCCCGGGTCAGCGAGGCGGGGTCGTACAGATCCCCGGTGACCAGCTCGGCGCCGAGCGCCTCGACGGCTCTCGCCCGCTCGCTCGACGCGTCGCGGACCAGGGCCCGGACGGGCACCCCCGACCTGAGCAGAGCACGGGCGGTGGCACCGCCCTGGCGACCGGTAGCGCCGGTGACCAGGACGGGTGCGGGAGATGTGGGCATGGAAGTCCTCCAGAGCAGGGTCACAACTAAACGGCGGGGCCCGCCACTTAGCTGCCGGGTACGATACGGAGGGCCCCGCCACTTAGCAACCGGAGAAGAGGACCCGTGGCCGACCAGCAGCGCGCCGATGCACGGCGCAACTACGCGCGGATTCTTGCCGTGGCCGAACAGGAAGTCGCCGCCCACGGTGCCGATGCCTCCCTGGAGCGGATCGCCCGCGTCGCAGGTGTCGGCTCGGCGACGGTGCGCCGGCACTTCCCCGGCAGACGCGCCCTGCTGCAGGCCGTGTTCGCCGAGCGCATCGAGGCGCTGACCGCCCGCGCGGCCGCGCTGACCGACGCCGCCGACCCCGAGGCGGCGCTGCGCGACTGGCTGGCCGCGCTCACCGATTACGCCGCCTCGGCGCGTGGCATGGCCGACGCGCTGGCCCAGGACCGGCTCACCGAGCCGGAGGACGTGCAGTCCTGCGCGGCGAAACTCGTCGGGGCCCTCGAGCCGCTGGTAGAGCGCGCCGGCAGGGCGGGCGCGGTGGCAGGGGACGCGACCGCCGCCGACCTGGTCACACTGGTGACGGGCATCGCCCTGGCCACGGAGCACCACCCCGACCCGGCGGCCGAGGCCCACCGGCTGCTCGATCTGACCTGGCGCGGGGCCGGCCGCGCGGCATAGGGCTCCCGTCCGCCCCGAGAGCGGCACTGCCGGGTGAACGGATGGCCGGGAGCGGGGGGCACGGCGGCCTCCCCCTCATCACCGGCACCACCTCCTCCTTCCCGGGACATCCACCGCCTCTCCCCCGCCCCGACCGCCCTGACGCACGGCGTCAACACCGCCGACGACAGGCGGGTAGCACCGCCGTGCCACGCCCTCGCGGCGGCCGCCGGAACACGCCCCCGCCTTCGTCACCGGTCCGGGCTCCGGTCGGCGGCCGGTCGAGCCGTCTTGCGGCAGGCCCGTCCCCCGTTTTCGGTAGTCGCGGCGTCCGGACGAAGTATGCGCGGGATATTGACACTTACTGCATGCGCTGGCTTCATGAAGCAGTGATTGGGAGCGCTCCCATCAGTTCCTGCCTTCACCCAGAGCCACCGCGCCGCGGCATGCCCCTCCCCTCCCACCGCACGGAAGGAACGTCCGTTGCGCCCGCTTTCCTCCCTCATCCCCCGAAGACGCTCCGCGCTCCCCACAGCGGCTCCCGAGGCCCGCCCGGCCGTCCCGGCCGGTGTCCGACGCTCCCGGCTGGTGAGTGCGTGGGGAACCGCGATCGCCGTCACCGCCGGCCTGCTGCTGCCATCGGCCGCCTCCAGCCCCTCCTCCGCCGCACCGGCCGCCTTCGACTACGGCGAAGCGCTCCAGAAGTCGCTCTGGTTCTACGACGCCCAGCGGTCGGGGAAGCTCCCGGACGACAACCGGGTCTCCTGGCGCGGCGACTCCGCCCTCGGCGACGGCAAGGACGCCGGCCTCGACCTGACCGGCGGGTGGTACGACGCCGGGGACCACGTCAAGTTCGGCCTGCCCATGGCCTATTCCGCCACCTTGCTCGCCTGGGGCGGCGTCGAGCAGAAGTCCGCCTACGCCGCCTCCGGCCAGCTCCGCTACCTCCGGGACAACCTGCGCTTCGTCAACGACTACTTCATCAAGGCGCACCCGTCCGCGAACGTGCTGTACGGCCAGGTGGGCAACGGGGCCGACGACCACAAGTGGTGGGGGCCGGCCGAAGTCATGCCGATGGCACGGCCCGCGTACAAGATCGACGCTTCGTGCGCGGGCTCCGACCTGGCGGGCCAGACCGCCGCGGCCATGGCGTCGTCCTCCATGGTGTTCGCCGACAGCGACCCGGCGTACGCGAGCAAGCTGCTCACCCACGCGAAGCAGTTGTACGCGTTCGCCGACGCCTACCGCGGCAAGTACAGCGACTGCATCACCGACGCGCAGGCGTACTACAACTCCTGGAGCGGCTACAACGACGAGCTGGTCTGGGGGGCCATCTGGCTGTACAAGGCGACCGGTGACGCCGCGTACCTGGCGAAGGCCGAATCGGCCTACGACAAGCTGTCGACCGAGCCCCAGACGACCACCCGCTCCTACCGCTGGACGCTCTCCTGGGACGACACCTCCTACGGCTCGTACGTGCTCCTCGCCCAGCTCACCGGCAAGCAGCGGTACATCGACGACGCCAACCGGTGGCTGGACTGGTGGACGGTCGGGGTCAACGGGGCCAAGGTCCGCTACTCGCCCGGCGGGCAGGCGGTCCTCGACAGTTGGGGATCGCTGCGGTACGCCGCCAACACCGCGTTCGCCGCGCTGTCGTACTCCGACTGGCTGACCGGCGACCCGGTGCGCAAGGCCCGCTACCACGACTTCGCGGTCCGGCAGATCAACTACGCGCTCGGCGACAACCCGCGCAAGTCCAGTTACGTCGTCGGCTTCGGCGCGAACCCGCCGACGAAGCCGCACCACCGGACCAGTCACGGCTCGTGGACCGACCAGCTCACCAGCCCGGCGGACAACCGGCACGTCCTGTACGGCGCGCTGGTCGGCGGGCCCAGCGCGGCGGACGACGCGTACACCGACGACCGGTCCAACTACGTGAACAACGAAGTGGCCACCGACTACAACGCGGCCTTCACGGGCGCCCTGGCCCGGCTGTACGCCGAGTACGGCGGCAGCCCGCTCGCCGACTTCCCCCAGACGGAGAAACCGGACGGGCCCGAGATCTCGGTCCAGGCGTCCGTGAACGCCTCGGGCCCCGGCTTCACCGAGATCAAGGCGTACCTGGTCAACAAGTCGGCGTGGCCCGCACGCGCGCTGACGCATGCTTCCCTGCGCTACTACTTCACCCTCGACGGCGGGGTCACGCCCGGCCAGATCAGCACCACCACCAACTACAACCAGTGCGGCAAGGTGACCGGCCCGACGCACTTCGAGGGTGACGTCTACTTCGTCACCGTGGACTGCTCCAACGCGGTGATCGCTCCGGCGGGCCAGTCGGCGTACCGGAAGGAGGTGCAGTTCCGCATCACCTCGGCCGGGGCCTGGAACCCCGCGAACGACTGGTCCTACCAGGCGATCCCGACGACGCCGGGCAGTACGCCGGTGGACGCGCCGCACATCGTGCTGGCGGAGGGCTCGGACACGCAGTGGGGGACGGAGCCCGACGGGACCGCGCCCACGCCTACTCCCACGCCGACTCCTACTCCTACTCCTACTCCCACGCCCACGCCCACGCCCACGCCCACGCCCCCCGCGACCCAGTGCGCCGTGACTTACACCGTCACCAGCACCTGGAACGGTGGTTTCACCGCCGATGTCGGTGTGCGGAACACCGGCACGGCGGCCGTCGACGACTGGCGGCTCGGATTCTCGTTCAAGGGCACCGAGAAGGTGACGAACGCCTGGAACGCCACCGTCTCGCAGGCCGGACCCGACGTCACCGCCGCGAACGTCGCGCACAACGCCACGATCGCGCCGGGCTCCAGCGTGAGCTTCGGATTCCAGGGCACGGGCACTCCCGCCGGGACGCCCACGGCTTTCACATTGAACGGAAAGGACTGCGGCTGACCGGTGCTCGTCGACGTCGGGCGGTCATCGTCCGCGTCCACCGGCGCCGCCCTTCGCGGCCGGCCTGCCCGCAACCGCAGCGTGGGGCCGGTTCAGAGTCGTTCTGAACCGGCCCCACATGGGTGCCTGCCTTCATGCCTCGGCCGGCAGGGGATGGATGAGGCCGTCCGGGACGGTGTCCTCAGCGCCTGTCAGGTGAAGGGCAGCGGGTTCTGCAGGAGCCAGGTGGCCGAAGCCGCCCCGCAGACCGCGGCGGTCGCCCACGCCGCCCAGGCGCGCCCTGACAGGTCCTCGACCGACCTGGCGGTCTCCGACCCGATGAGCACTCCGAACACGAGGGCGAGGAACAGGTCTCCCCACTCGATCGTGGGCCGGCCGATGATCAACCATCCCACGACGCAGGCCCCCAGGCATGCGGCCATGTAGGCCCACGGCGTGACGCGTGGCCCCGTCGCATCATGGCGCCTGCGGTGAATCAGGATCACGACGACCTGCATGACGGCCACTGCGATGGCGATCATTGCGCTCTCCCCCTTCTAGAAGTTGCATGCCTTCTTGAGTGCCGGGATTCCGAGCAGGGCGGCGACCGCCTTGCGGTGCGCGGAGGTCAGCTTGCGCCGCTTGGCGTAGGTCTGGATGAGCTTCGCCGTCTTCTTGACGCCGATCTTCTTGACCAGCCTCACCGCGGTGTAGACACGCTTGGAGCTGCCCGCCGGCGTGAAGGTGAAGACGAATCCGGCGATGGCCAGTCCGCACTTGGCGATCTTCTTCGTGGTGGACCACCAGGAGGGATCGATCACGATGGGGAAGGCGCTGTTCGCGTCGAAGTCGACGTGCTGGACGAGCTTGTCGCCGACGACCTTGTAGCTGGTGGGGACGTCGTTGCCGTTGGCGTCCTTGGCCCAGGGAGCGTCGAAGAACCCGGCGGCGTCCGTAGTGGGTATCTGCTCGGCGTTCTCGTCACCGGCGGCGTACAGCGAGACCGATCCGTCGTCGTGGGTGACGGCCGTCATGCCGGCGGGAAGGGTGAAGCCGGTCTCGTAGTCGTGCGGTGCGCTGCTGTTCTTCAGGATGTTCAGCGTGCGCGAGCCGCCGTCGGCGGTGGGCTGCACGACGGTGTCGACCGGGCCGGCCGACGTGTAGACCACGTTGCCGCCCACCTGGGTTCCCTTGGTGTCGGCCGAAGGGATCGTCAGCTTGTTGGGCATCAACTCGTTCTGGACGTCGATGGCGTTGTTCTGCCCGTCCCAGGGGACGGAGACGACGTTCTCTTCCGTGACCGCGATGGAGGCGTAGTCGGCGTCCGAGGACGTGGCCGCGGTGATGTCGGCGGCGTCGGAGTAGGTGTTCGCGAGACCCAGGGCGTTCTCGGCCGTCGTGGGCTTCCAGGCGGTGTCGACCGTGAAGAGAACGGGGTCGGACCATCCGTTGGCGTAGTGGGTGCCGTCGAAGCTGGTGGTGCGGAAGCTGTACGTCCTGCCCGTGGTCAGCTTGCCGGCGGGGACCTTCACCTGCGAGGTGCTGTTCGCGGGCGCCGGGGCGGCGTTGATGGTGGTGACGACCGTTCCCGTGGACGTGTCGGTGATCTCGTACGTACCGGTGACCTCGTCCTCACCGTTGTAGTCCACGGTGGAGTAGCGCAGGATCGGCGTGGTGGTGTTCACCTTGAAGATGCCGCCCGTGGAGATGAACGGCGCACCTGCCTGCAGGTTCGCCCCGTTGTAGGGGCGGTAGTTGTACGTCACCTCCAGGGTGGGGATCTGGTCCTGGTCGGTGGCGTTGGCCGAGTAGAACCGCTTCCAGGCGTAGACGTCCGCCTCGTCGACCGCCTTGAGGGCGATGGAGCCGCTCTCGGCCTTGGCCGAGGCCCAGATCTGCGCCAGCTTGGTGATGTCGGCCGTGGCCCAGCCGGCGTTGTCGCAGGTGGCCGACTTGGTGTCGGTGGAGGTGGCGATCTTCTCCGTCATCAGCGGCTGCTTGGTCCAGCGGGTGTTCTCGTCCGCGGCTTCCGCGGCCCACACCTCCCAGCCGCGCTTGTCGCACGACCACGAGTGGTAGTTCCACAGCTTCAGGGACGCCTTGGAGACCAGGGCGTCGGAGAAGTTCGCCGTGCGGAAGGTGATGAACGACCGTGCGACGCGCTTGGTGGTTCCCTCGTAGTCGCCGGGCCAGCCGACCTTCAGGTCGACGCTCGCGGACTGATCGGTCGTATCGCCGCCCTGGACGAACGTGTCGAACAGAACGTCGAGTGCGTCCGTGGCGGGGTCGATGGTGACCGGGTACTGCGTCGCCGCGTCGGCGAGCCACTTCGGGTCCGGCCGCAGGGTCAACTGAGCGGTGTTACCGGATTGGGTCACCTCCATCGCGACCTTCTCGCGGTTGGTGTGCTCGCCGGAGCGCGGATCGACCTGGCTGTCCCACATGGTGGGCGCGGGCATGGCGGCGACGGTCTCACCGGAGCGGTCCACGAAATCGATGCCGCCGTCGGCGTCGGGCCTGGCGTTCATGCCGTCGGGCAGGACGATCGGGAGCACCAGCGGGGCGCCGTCCTGCGGAGCATGCCGCAGCTTGAGGTACTGCTCGAACCCGGTGCGGGTGGCCTCGACCACGAGGTCGCCGCCCGGGACGGCGTCCGCGTACGTCGCGACGTTGGCGGACAGCCGGGGAGCGGGCAGACCGCCCTTCCACTGCACCGCGATCCTGGACTTGCCGCTGCCCAGGGTGACGAGATCGCGTGCCGTGCTCCGCGGGGCATCCGCCGCGGCCTTCAGCGAACGCGACAGGGTGCCGCCCTTCCCGGCGAGCCTCAGCCCTTCCGGGTGCGCCTTGGCGACCACGTCCCCGTCGCTGCCGCGCTGGAGGTCGACGTCCACGTCCACCCAACGGCCGTCCTTGATCATCCGGACGGGACCCGCCGCGGACTCCCGGGTCAGCGTGCCGTCCGGGTTCGCGTAGACGGTGTCCGTCTCCGTGCGCATCTGCAGGATCTCGACCTTGCGGTCCTGGACCCGCGCGGCAGCCAAGGCCGCTTCGGCGCTCTCCGCCTCTGTGATCGGGTGCGCCTGCAGCGACTCCACCGAGTCCAGGAGCGCTGAGACAGCCTGCTCCGCTTCGGTCCCGGCCGCCCCGTCCGCGGCCGGCCGGTCCGCGGCGACAGCGATGTTCGGCGTTGCCAGCAGGACCGCCCCCGCGGTCAACATCGCGATGCCACTGGCACGCAATGGGTTCTTCATTGTGGTACTCCCCAAAGGGTGCGCCCCGTCGCCCTCGGAAGTACCCCCAGGCGACGTGCGCATGATCATTAGCCGCGAAATATAAACATAAGTTAAGTGATCTTGGCCAGTTACCGGCCTGACGGAAGAGATCGATGCATCGCGAAACAACCAAGCCCGAGGCGCAACTTCGCGCCGCTACAGACCCCGCGCCTTCATGAGGCATGCCGTCCTACAGGCCGCACATCGCCTTTCCGTTCAACTGTCCTGCGCTGCCGCTGCCGCGACCGCGGGGATCACCGCGAAGGCTCGGTGCATGTGCTGGACGAGTGCCGCGCGGTCCTGCTCCGCGGCGTCCGATGAGGTCCATGCCTCCAGTGCGCAGTGCCAGGCGGCCAGCATGAGGTCCAGCAGCAGGCGCAGTTCGGTGTGGCCGGGATGCTGTCCGGCCAGCCGGTCCGCCACGATCCGGACGACGTTCGCGGAAACCTCTGAGCAGTGGCGCAGGCTGTGTGCGGTCAGCGCGGGGGTCCGGTCGGCCAGACTGCGGCTGGCCAGGAAGCGCTGCTCCCATCCGTCCGCCATCTGCTCCACTGCCGCGAACAGCGCGTCTTTGTAGGCGCCGAACAGGTGCTCGCCGGGCAGGGGCCGGCTCTCGATGTAAGCCGTGTAGGCGGCCCACAGCTCCTTCTCCGGGGCCAGGGCCACGTCCTCCTTCGAGGTGAACGTGCGGAAGAAGGTGCGCTTGGAGACCTCGACCGCGTCCACGATCTCGTCCAGGGTGACCGCGGTGAAGCCCCGTGCGGTGAACAGCTCGAGGGCCGTATCGACCAGAGCCTGCCGGGTCCGGAGCTTTTTCCGCTCACGCAGCGGCAGTGCCTTCGGGTCCTTCTGCATGAGCGAAGCCTACCAGTGACTGTTGCCTCTTGCAGGCTTATGCCACTCAGTGGCACTATCGCTCGGCATGAAGGCCCTGACGATTGATCACACAGCACCTGGGCACCTTGCGCTCACCACGGTCGCCGACCCCGAACCCACCGCCCGCCAGGCCCTGATCCGGGTCCACTCCTTCTCCCTCAACGCCGGCGAGGTCCACCACGTGGTTCCCGAGGGCGACGTCGGCACGGTGCCCGGCTGGGACGCCGCGGGCGTGGTGGTCCGGCCGGCCGCCGACGGCTCCGGTCCCCCGGCCGGCACCCCCGTCGTCACAGTGGGGGCGGATGGAGCCTGGGCCGAACTACGCGCCGTGGACACGGACTTGATCGGCACCGTGCCCGAGGGGGCTGACCTCGGCCCGATCAGTACCCTGCCGGTCGCGGCCGGCACGGCGCTGCGTGCCCTGCACCGCATCGGCCCGATCCTCGGACGGCGCGTGCTGGTGACCGGGGCGGGCGGCGGCGTGGGTCGCTTCACTCTGCAGCTCGCGGCCCGAGGCGGCGCACATGTCACCGCGGTGACCAGCGACCCGGCGAAGGGCGACTCACTGCGCGCACTCGGCGCTCACGAGATCGTCACCGACCTGGCCACGCTTCAGCACCTCGAACCGGTACACGGAGTGGTCGAACTGGTCGGCGGCGCACACATGGTCGCCGCGCACGGCGCCCTGGCCGAGAACGGCGTACTGGTCACCGCGGGCCACATCTCCGGCGACGGCGAGCAGTTCCCCTACGGAGCCCTCTTCGGCAACGGCCGCCGCCACAACCGCCAGATCGCCACCTTCTACCTGCTGGACGATGCCGCGGGGCTGGGTGCCGACCTCACCTGGCTGGCCGCACTCACCGCCCGCGGCGAACTGGACCCGCAAGTCGCCCTGCGCACCGACTGGACGCAGGTGGCGCGGGCAGCCGCTGAACTGGCAGGTCGCCGCGTGCCGGGCAAAGCCGTCATCGACGTCCGCTGAGTGGACGGGGCGGTGTGCCGCGGGGCCTGTGACGATCTCGCGACTGCGAGGCCGGCAGCACGGAGTGCCGGCGGTTGGCTCCGTGGCCCTGGCTCGCTCAGGAGTGCCGGATCGGCGACACCGCCCGTACGCCTCGGGGCCGGAGCCTGTGGACAGCCTCCGGCCCGCCCGGATCACTCCGTCATGGGCAGGCACTCGGCGAGCAGGTCGACGACGTCCCGCCAGGCCCGCCGCGCGTGCTGAGGGTGATGACCGACCCCGGGAAGCATGCTGTGGTCGACCGGTGGGTGATGGAAGGCGTGCAAGGCTCCGCCGTAGACCACGAGGCGCCAGTCGACGCCCGCAGCCTGCATCTCGGCGGTGAACGCGTCCCGTTGCGCGGGCGACATGATCGGGTCTTGCGATCCGACCCCGGCCCACACCGGGCAGTGAATGCGCGTTGCCTCGCCCGGTCGGCCCGTGGTCAGTCCGTTGACCGTCGCGATCGCCCGCAGGCCGACACCGTCGCGCCCGAGTTCCAGCGCTATCGCGCCCCCGGTGCCGTAGCCGATGGCGGCGATCCGGTCCGGGTCGGTCCGTGGCTCGGCGCGGAGCACGTGGAGCGCCGCGTGGCCGATGTCTCGCATCCGGTCGGGGTCGGCGAGCAGCGGCATGCAACGGGCCAGCATCTCCTCGGGGTCGCCCAGATAACGCCCGCCGTGGAGGTCGAAGGCCAGTGCCACGTATCCCAGCTCGGCGAGCGCCTCGGCCCGGCGGCGCTCGACGTCGCTGAGCCCCACCCCCTCGGGCCCGACCAGGACCGCGGGCCGGCGGCCGGCACCGGCCGGGAGCGCGAGGTGCCCGATCATCGTCAGGCCGTCGGCCGCGTATTCGATCGTGCGCGTGGTGATTGTCGTCATGAGCCCGGACTGTAGTGATCGCCGGACCCGGCCGGGCCGGTGTTCTGCCGCTGGCAGAAGGCGGGTTCTGGGGTGCTCCGGAACCACCCTCTCAACGGTCCGGCTCAGATGAGGGAACCCGTCACGGTGAGTGGCGTCCGGAAGTCATCAACGCAAGCGGTGAGGGTAAGCGGTAGTGACCACGACCGCCGCGAGGAGAAGAGGTGCCCCCCGTCATGTCCGAGACGCAGGATGTCGTCGAGCTCATCCTTCAGGACCACCGCCGCATGGAGGACCTGTTCCGCCAGATGCGCAGCATCGAAGCCGACCGCGCCGCCGCGCTCGAAGAGTTCGCCGAACTGCTGATCGCCCATGCGCTGGCCGAGGAGGCCAAGGTCTACCCCGCCCTGAAGAGGTACAAGAGCATCGACGACGAAGAGATCGAGCACGGCGAGCACGAGCACGACGAGGGCAACGAGGCTCTTCTGGCCCTCCTGGAAGTGGAGGAAGTCGGGTCCGAGGAGTGGGATGCCAAGCTGGAGGAGTTGGTGGAGGCCATCACCCATCACGCCGACGAGGAGGAACGCACCATCCTCAACGGCGCGCGGGAGAGCGTGGCCATGGAGCGGCGTGAGGAACTGGGGGCGGCGTTCCTGGAGGAGCGCGAGCGTCAGATGAAGGCCGGCTGCGGCTCGGTCGACAATGTGCGCCGCATCGTCAAGTCCTGAAGGGGTCCCGACGTAGGCGGGCCGGCCGCGCTCGGGACACCGGGAGACCGCCGTACGACTTCCTTCTGTCGTCGTTCAGGAGCGCTGTTGTGTTCCACAGCTACGCCGGTAGGGCCGTTCCGGGATGAACTGGTGCCACTCCTGCCGAGTCAGGCTCCGGGCCAGCGCGGCGCACAGGAGGGCCGTCGTGCGGTCGGGGCCGGTGTCCCACAGGCGCGCGGTGCGGTCGTCTCCCACGGTGGCGAGAGTACGGCCGTCGGGGCTGAAGGCCACCGCGCGGACCTGCCCGGTGTGGCCCGTCAGGGTCGCGAGGAGGGTGCGGTCGGTGAGGTCCCACAGCATGACCGAGGTGTCCGCGTTGGCGGTGGCCAGGGTGCGGCCGTCGGGGCTGAAGGCGACGGAGAACGCGGTGCCGGCGCTGGTGGCGAGGATGGCGCGTCGGGTGTGCCGGGCGGGGTCCCAGAGCATCACGTTCTGGTCGATGCCCGCGGTGGCGAGGGTGCGGCCGTCGGGGCTGAAGGCCACCGCCCGGACCTGCCCGGTATGCCCGGTGAGGGTGGCCGTACGGACCCATCGGGCCGTGTCCCACAGGGTGACGCGTCCGTCGTAGCCGGCGGTGGCCAGGGTGCGGCCGTCGGGGCTGAAGGCGACCGCGTTGACACCGCTGCCGGCCACTCCCGTGTCGACGTGCAGCCGCGTCAGTCGGGTGTGCCGGGCCGTGTCCCAGATGATGACCGTCTTGTCGGCGCTCGCCGTGGCCAGTACCCGGCCGTCGGGGCTGAAGGCGACGTCCGTCACCCGCTCGGCGTGGCCGGTGAGCCGTATCGGCCGGCCCCCGTCCACGAGGTCGTAGAGCGTGAGCGCCTGGTCCTGCGGGCTCGGTGGACGGGCGGGTCCGCCGGTGCTGTCGGGTGAGACGCCTGCCGCCGTCGCCAGTATCCGGCCGTCGGGGCTGAAGGCGACGGCCCGCACCGGGCCCGTCCCCGTGGCGAGCGTCCGGCGGCGCACGTGGCGGGCCAGGTCCCACAGCACGGTGTCACGGTCGTTGCTGACCGTGGCCAGCCACCCGCCGTCGGGGCTGAAGGCGACGTCGTTCACCCGGTCCGTGTGTCCGCTGAGCGGGCCCTGGGTGGGGTCGGGGTCCCACAGGGAGATCCTCCCGCTCTCCCCCGCGGCGGCCAACTGACCGCCGCGCGGATCGAAGGCGACGCTGTAGACGTTGGTGCCGTGCCCGGTGAGGGCGACCCGCGGGGTGTGCCGCGCGGTGTCCCACAGTACGACCCTCTGGTCCTGGCCGCCGCTGGCGAGAGTACGGCCGTCCGGGCTGAACGCGACCGTCCTGACCTCCGCGCCATGACCCGACAGGACGGCCACGGGGGCGCCGTCGGCGACGTTCCAGAGCCGGGCGGTACGGTCCTGGCTTCCGGTGGCCAGCAGTTTCCCGTCGGGGCTGAAGTCCACGGAGTCGACGGACGCGGTGTGACCGGTCAGACGGGCGAGCGGCCTGCCGTCCGCCGTGCGCCACAGCCGCGCCGTGCGGTCCGCGCCGGACGTGGCGAGCATCCGCCCATCGGGGCTGAACTCCACGGACCACACCCGGCCCGTGTGCCCTCCGAGGGTCGACCGCCGTCCGGTAACGGTGTTCCAGAGTACGGTGCTGCCGTCGTCGCAGGCGGCGGCCAGCGTACGGCCGTCGGGGCTGAACGCGACGCTCTTGACCGAGCCCCGGTGCACGGCCAGGGTCTCCGTCGGCGCTCGTCGCGCCAGGTCCCACAGCATCACCCTCCCGTCGTCCCCGCCGCTGGCCAGCAGCCGCCCGTCCGGGCTGAACGCCACCGCCCTGAGCCAGGTGGCATGAGCGGTCAGCGTCGCCAGGCGGGTGCGGCGCCGGGCGTCCCACACGATGACCTCGCCGTCCCGGCCCGCGCTGGCCAGTTGCCCGCGCGGGCTGTATGCCACCTCCGACACGGCATCGGTGTGTCCGCTCAGCTCACCCCGGTAGAACCGGCTCGCCGACATGCTCAGCAGTGCGCCGCGCGCCTCCGGGGTGTGCGCGATGCGATACGCCTCCACGCTCAGCAGCATGGCGGTGCCCGGCCGGGAGTCCACCAGGTTCAGAGCCTCGGCGGCCAGTTGCCGGGAGAGCGCGGCCTCCCGGGCCTGCACGGCACTGCGCCGCTGGTACAGGGCGATCGCGCCCACGGCCGTCACCAGGGTCAGCAGCAGGGCCAGGGCGGTCGCCAGGCAGCGCAACTGACGGGTGTGCCGGACGGCCACAGCCAGCGCGTGCTCCTCGGCGGCGGCACTCGCGTCGAGGAAGTCCCTCTCGACCGGCGTCAGTGCGTCCCGGTGCCCGTCCCGCTCGGCCCACTCCCGGCCGGCCTCCAAGCGGGTCCCCCTGTACAGCATGCCGGGGTCCCGTCCGGCCTCGGCCCAGACCGTGGCCGCCTCCGTCAACCGCCGGTGGGTGAGCAGCCCCTCGCGATCCTCCTCGATCCACGACCTCAGCCGGGGCCACCCGGTGATCAACGCCTCATGGGCGAGATCGACAACGCCGTCGTCGAGGGTGATCAACCGGGCACGCGCAAGGCGTTCGAGGACCAGCGAGACGTCCGCCGCCCGGTCCTCCTGCGGCTCGGCGCTTCCTTCACCCAAGGTCCCGAACTCCGACCAGGGAGCCGGACGCCGGGTGTCCTGCGCTCCCTCGCCCGGCGTGATCAGGCGCAGCAGCACCTGGCGTACGAGTTGCAACTGCTCCGCGGACAGCCTGGCGCACACCTGTTCCGCCGTCGCGGCGATCGCCCCGTGGACACCGCCCGCGGCCTCGTACGCCTCCACCGACAGGGTACGGCCGCGCCGCCTGCGCCATGTCTCCAGCATCACGTGCGACAGCAGCGGCAGTCCGCCGGGTTCCCCGTGCAGTTCCTCCACCAGCCGGGCGGTCAGGGCCCGTTCGACCACCAGCCCGTGGGCCTGCGCGGGTCCCACGACGGCCTGACGCAGTTCGGCGGAGGTCATCGGGCCGACCAGCAGCGTGGCGCCGCGCAGCGCGTCGACCAGCGACCGGTGCTCGGCGCAGCGGCCGTAGAAGTCCGCACGTACCGCGATGACCACGCGCGTGCGGCTTTCCGGTCGCCGGACCGCGGCGATCAGACCGTCGAGGAACTCCGTGCGCTCGGCGAGGTCCTGGCAGAGCGTGAAGACCTCTTCGAACTGGTCGATGACGACGACGATGTCACCTCCGCCGTCCCGCCCGGCATCCCGCGCAGGTGCGAGCGCCGGGAGCATACGGGCGGGGTGCGAGCCGGGGGTACGGATCTGGATGGCGGCGGGCCGCGCGTACGGTGCCCGGGTTCCCCCGGCACATCCGTCGCCGGTCCCCCGCAGCCGCGGGATCAGCCCCGCCCGCAGCAACGAGGACTTGCCGCTGCCGGAGGCTCCGACGAGCGCGGCCAGGCGGCTGGTGCGCACCAGATCGAGGATGTCCTCGACCATCCGGTCCCGCCCGAAGAACCGCTCGTGGTCATCGACCTCGAACCGGGCGAGTCCCGGATAGGGCGACGCAGTGCCGTCGTCGACCGATCGCGGGGTCCCGGCCACCGCCTCGCGCCAGCGTCGCTCCCACGTCTCCGGGTCCCCGCCGCACACGGCGGCGTAGGCCAGGACGACTTCCCTGGAGGGCAGCCGCTCGCCCGCCGCCGCGCGGGACAGCACGCTGACGGAGAAGCCGGCCTTACGCGCCAGCTCGCGGTATGTCGGACTACCGGCGCCGGCGCGCAGCTTCCGCAGTTCGTACGCCAGTCGCTGCACCGGACCGGCCTCCGGGTCCAACGGCTTCTCAGGACGTCCGGCCACCGGTCCTTCCTCCACGCGTGCCCGAGGGAAACAAGGCGTTCCACACCACTCGGAGAATCACATTCCTGAAAGAAGCCGCACAAGCGACTATTCAGTCACACCGTGGAAGCCGGTCCGTCGTCTCCGCCGAGTACTGCGGATTGTTGCGGGTGTCGATCCCCCCTGCACAACAATCCTCCGGTCCCGAAAGCTCGACACATCCACCGGCGGCGCCGCTCGCGGCACGGGCCGCGGCCGCCCCGGAGCCAACCACCGACGAAGGAAGCAGAGAATGAACACGAGCACGACCATGCGCAAACGCGCCGTCGCCCTGTCGTCCGCGGCGCTCGGCGCGAGCCTCGTCCTCACGGTGCCCGCCACGGCGGCTCCCGCGCCGGCCGAGGCCGTCACCGGTACGTCCGCTGCCGCCCCGGCCGGTGACACGGCGGGCAGGCCGGCCGCGAAGGAAGTCGCCGCCACGTCGGCGGCCCCCGCCAGCCGGGCGAGCACCAGGCTCTGGACGCAGCGCGGCTACGGATTCGCCGACGTCCACAAGAGCTGGTACCGCCAGTCGGGCTACCCCGGCCTGTACCACGGCACGCTGTGGGGCAAGGTCCACCATCACAAAGCCCCCGGCAACCGGCAGGTCGTCGTGCAGGTGAGCATCGACGGCAAGACGTTCCTGGTCGGCGAGACGTACAAGACCAGGACCTTCAGCAAGAAGTACAAGCTCACGCACAAAGCCCTGATGCGCCTCTGCCTGCACCGCCCCGGTGGCGGCGTCTCCTACTGCGGCGGCTGGTGGTGACGGCAGCCATACGGGCGGGGTGCGGCACCGGGCCGCACGACGGTTGCCGCACCCCGCCGCGCTCGGCGGGTCGGTTGTCAGTCCGGGGCGAGGGGGCCGCGGTAGGGGAGGGTCTGGCTGTAGACGACGCTCGTGGTGGTGCTGCCGAAGCCGGCGAGTTCGTCCATGAGGACCTCCAGGTGTTCCATGGAGGTCGCGGCCACCTTCAGGGTGTAGCAGTCGTTGCCGGTGGTGCGCAGGCACTCCAGGATCTCGCGGCGTTCGGCGAGGAGGCGGCGCAGCGGCTCGTGGCGGTTGCCCGGGTATTTGAGGCGGACGACGGCGAGGACGGGGTAGCCGACCTTGGCCAGGTCGACCTCGGCTCGGTAGCCCGTGATGACGCCCGCGGCCTCCAGATTGCGGACGCGTTCGGTGGTGGCCGACGGGCTGAGGTTCACGCGGCGGCCCAGTTCGCTGAGGGAGATGCGGGCCTCCCGTTGCAGCTCCTCGATGATCGCCCAGTCGACGTGGTCAAGATTCCCGGCCATGCGGCGAAAGTACCAACAAAACCACGGAGAAGCAGCCGCTACCCCTGGAACTTTCGGTTCCGTACGCCGTGATCACCGGGATAGCCTCGGGCCATGCAACTCGGCGTCAATGTACCGAACTTCGGCCCGGGGACCGATCCCGGCGTCCTGCGTGAATGGGCGCGGCTCGCGGAGGACCTCGGCTTCGGCACCCTCATGGTGTCGGACCATGTGGCGGTCACCCCGGATGTGGCCGAGCGGTATCCGGAGCCGTTCCACGAACCGTTCACCACCCTGTCGTGGCTGGCCGGTCTCACCACCACGGTGCGGCTGGGCACGACCGTGCTCGTCCTGCCGTACCGGCATCCCCTGCTGGTGGCCCGCATGGCCGCCAACCTCCACCGGCTGAGCGGCGGTCGCCTCGTCCTCGGGGCGGGCGTCGGCTGGGCCCGGCAGGAATTCCGGGCGCTGGGCGTGCCGTTCACCGCGCGTGGCCGGCTGACGGACGAGTGCCTCGGCATCCTCCGGGAGGCCAGGGACGCGGGGCGCCCGGAGGGCGGCGTCCCTGTCTGGATCGGCGGCCACAGCGAGGCGGCCCTGCGGCGCGCCGTGAGGTTCGGTGACGCCTGGCACCCGCTGCGGCTCTCCCTCCCTCACATGCGCGCGGTCCTACGACGGCACGCGCTGCCGGGGTTCGCGCCCCGCATCGCCCTGCGCGTCACCGGTGCGCCGGTCGACGCCTCCGACCGGCCCGCCGGCGTCGGCACCGTCGAACAGGTCCTCGACGACCTCGACCAGTTGCGCCTGCTGGGCGCGGACACCGTCGTACTCGACCCCTACCACGGAGATCCGGAGGAGACCCGCCGGCCCGACGCGGCATGGCGGGCACTGACCACCGTGGCCACCCACTGGAGCACTCGAACATGATCACTTCGGCCGACGAGGCCCTTCTGCGGCGGGCCATCGGCATCGCCGCCCACGCGGTCACCCTGGGTGACGCGCCGTACGGCTCCCTCCTGGCCGGTCCGGACGGCGCCGTCCTCGCGCAGGCCCACAACACGGTCCGCCGGGACAACGACATCACCGCCCATCCGGAGCTGAAGCTGGCCCGCTGGGCGGCCCGCGAACTCGACCCGGAGACGGCTGCCCGTACCACCCTGTACACGAGCTGCCAGCCGTGCGGCATGTGTGACGGCGGCATCGTCCGCTCCGGCATCGGCCGGGTCGTCTACGCGCTGTCGACCGAGCAACTCGTCGCCCTCAATCCGCCGTCCGGCGCCTGGCCGACGGTGCCGCACGACGGTCCGGCCCTGCACGACGAGGCGCGCGACCCCGTGGCGGCCTACTACCGGCCCACCCGGTGACCCCACGGCCCGCAGTCCGTCCGGCGCCCGGAGCGACAGGACATGGGTGCGGCGACGATGCGGGCCGTACGACCGCACTCCTCCGGCGGGTCCGAGCAGTCGGCGCCGAGGCGGATGGCGCGGTCATGGGACACGGGCACTCCAGATCAGCGCGGAACGACTGACTCCTCCCCACCCCCCGCCGCGTACCGGCAGGCGCCTCGGGCGAAGCCTCAGGGGGGTGTCTCCTGGCTACGGAATACCCCCCGGGGTATGGCTGTTATGGTGGGAGTCAGATACCCCCCGGGGTACATCCCGTGAAAGGAGTCATGCGCCGTGTTCTTCGTCGACACCCTGGAGTTCGAGGGCCTGGGCAATCGCAGCTACCTGGCCGGCGGGCCCAGTGCGGCGGTGGCCGTGGACCCGCCACGGGACATCGACCAGGTCATCGCCGCAGCGGCCCGCCGCGGGGTGCGTATCGCTTTCGTGGCCGAGACGCATGTGCACAACGACTACGTCACCGGCGGCCTGGAGCTGGCGCGCGTCACCGGCGCCCGGTACCTGGTGCCTGCTGGGGCGAGCGTGTCGTTCGCCCGCACTCCCGTGGCCGACGGCGACACCGTGACGGTGGACGAGGGTCTGGTGCTGCGCGCGATCGCCACCCCGGGCCACACCCCGCACCACACCTCCTACGCCCTCACCGAGGACGGGCGGGGTGTGGCGGTGTTCACCGGTGGGTCCCTGCTGATCGGCACCGTCGGCCGCCCCGATCTGGTCGAGCCGCGGCTGACCGAGGATCTGGCCCGCGCTCAGCACGCCTCCGCCCACCGGCTGGCCGACGAGCTGGACGACGAGGTGCCGGTGCTGCCCACCCACGGGTTCGGCAGCTTCTGCTCCTCCTCCGGGGCCGCGGGGGACGCGGGGGACACGACCACGATCGGGAAGGAACGCGAGACCAACGACGCGCTGACCCTGGACGCGGACACCTTCGTCGCCCAGATGCTCGCCGGGCTGGACGACGTGCCCGCCTACTACGCGCACATGGGCCCGGCCAACGCCGCGGGTCCCGCACCGGTCGACCTCACCCCGCCGGGGCGGGCGGACGCCGAGGAGATCGCCGCCAAGCTGGCGGCGGGCGAGTGGGTGGTGGACCTGCGCAGCCGCCGGGCCTTCGCCGAGGGTCACGTGGCCGGCTCGTTCAACTTCGAGGGCGAGGGCAAGCTCGCCACCTACCTGGCCTGGCTGATCCCCTGGGGCAAGCCCGTCACCCTGCTCGCCGACACCCCGGAGCAGATCGCCGACGCGCAGCGGGAACTCGCGCGGGTGAGCATCGACCGCCCGGCCGCGGCCGCCACCGGCGACCCGGCCGGCTGGGTCCGCGAAGGGGAGCGGCTCTCCTCCTTCCCCCGGGCCCGCTTCTCCGACCTCGCCGACGCCCGCGAGCGCGGCCAGGACGTCGTCGTTCTGGACGTACGCCGGGACTCGGAGCGTGCGGCCGGTCACGTGGACGGCTCCGTCCACATCCCGGTCCACGAGCTGCACAGCCGCATCGGCGACGTGCCGGACGGGGTGGTGTGGGTGCACTGCGCCGGCGGGATGCGCGCGGCGATCGCCGCCTCCCTGCTGGATGCCGCCGGCCGCGACGTGGTCGCCGTCGACGACGGCTTCGACGCCGCCGTCGAGGCAGGACTGACCCTCACCCGTCCCGGCCGCACCGACTGACACGCCCCACCGCACCACCCGCACGAAAGTGATCATCCGATGTCGTCGCTTTTCCGCCGCGGCCCCGGCCGCCTCACCCCGCAGTCGGCCCACCAGCAGACCAGCGACGGCACCAGCGTCCTGGTGGACGTCCGCGAAACCCCGGAGTGGAGCGCCGGGCACGCGCCCGGCGCCCTGCACCTGCCCCTTTCCCGTCCGGTGGCAGGGGCGCCGCTGCCGGCGACCGCGCAGGGCAGGCCGGTGATCACGATCTGCCGCTCCGGTCACCGCTCCCGGCGGGCCGTCGCATTGCTGACCGCACGCGGCGTGCGGGCCACGGACGTCACCGGCGGCATGACCGCCTGGGCGCGTGCGGGGCTGTCGGTCATCGGTCCGGGCGGCAGCAGCGGTGTCATAGCGTGAGCGTTCTGATCCTGGCCCTGATCGCGGGGGCGGTGGTCGGGCTCGCACTCGGCGCGCTCGGCGGGGGCGGCAGCGTCCTGGCCGTCCCGGCGCTGATCTACCTGCTCGGCTTCACACCGGCCGCCGCGACCACCGCCGGCCTGATCATCGTCACGGCCACTTCGCTCACCGCCCTGTACGCCCACTCCCGTACCGGCAACGTCCGCTGGAAGGTCGGCGCCCTGTTCGCCGCGGCCGGGCTTCTGCCCGCGGCCGCAGCGGGAGCCGCCGCATCCCGTCTGCCCCAGCCGGTACTGACCGCCGCGTTCGCGGCCGTCGCCGCACTGGCCGCCGTCAGGATGCTGCGCCCCGGCCGCGCCGCCACCGGCCCGGCGGCCGGTGAGGCACGGCCCGTCAAGGCCGCCGGAACCGGCGCGGGGCTGGGCGCGCTGACCGGACTGCTCGGGGTCGGCGGAGGCTTCCTCGCCGTCCCGGCCCTGGTCACCGTGGTGGCGTTGGAGATGCAGGCCGCCGTGGGCACCAGCCTGCTGGTCATCTCGGCGAACTCGCTGGCTTCCCTGGCCACCCGCGGCGCCACCACCGCCGGCGCCGACTGGGCGGTCATCGGCCCCTTCACCGGGGCGGCGATCCTGGGCGCCTGGGACGGCAGACGCCTGGCCGCCAAGGTCACCGGCGATCTGCTGCAGCGGACCTTCGCCGTCGTGCTGCTGACCGTGGCGGCCTTCATGCTCGTCGACGCCTTCGCCTGAGGAGCCGGACGGATGACCGGCGTCGCGGCACCATGGCTCAGGCCAGGGACAGGAACAGCTTCTCCAGCCGGGCACGCATCTGCTCCCGGTCGCCGGAGGCGGCCAGGTCCGCGTCGGTCAAGCAGTGCTGCAGACCGGTGGCGATGATCGCGAACCCCGCCCTGTCCAGAGCCCGGGACGCCGCGGCGAGCTGGGTGACCACGTCCTCGCAGTCCCGCCCCTCCTCGATCATCTTGATCACCCCGGCGATCTGGCCCTGCGCCCGGCGCAGCCGGTTGACCACCGTCTTCAATTCCTCAGCCGCCATCGCCAGTTCCACGACCCACACTCCTTCGAGATACCCCCTTGGGTATCCTATCGAAGGGACGACCCGAACCAGAACGAGGAAATTCCCCGTGTCAATCACCACCGCTCTCACCGCCGACCAGGCCGACGCCCGGCTGCACGAGCTGACCGTCATCGACGTGCGCACCCCCGGCGAGTACGCCTCCGGCCATCTGCCCGGCGCGCACAACATTCCCCTCGACCGCCTCGATACGGTCCTGCCCGCCCTGAAGACCGCCGCGGACCGCGGCGACCTCCTCATCGTGTGCGCCTCCGGCGCCCGCTCGGCCCAGGCCTGCCGGCGCCTGGCCGACCAGAACATCCCCGCCGCGACCCTCACCGGCGGCACCACCGCCTGGACCCAGCTCGGCCACGACACCCACCGGCCGGCCGGCACCCGCGCCCCCTGGGCCATGGACCGCCAGGTCCGTCTCGCCGCCGGAACCCTCGTCCTGACCGGTCTGATCGCCGGACAACGCTGGAACGCGGCCCGCTGGCTCTCCGCGGGCGTCGCCGGCGGCCTGGTCTTCTCCGCCCTCACCGACACCTGCGGCATGGCCATGATGCTGGCCAAGCTCCCCCACAACCGGCCCAGGACCACCGACCTGGACGACACCCTCGCGGCCCTGACCGGCTGACCTCGTGGGCTGATGTCCCCGAAACGGGGGCCGTGGAGTCGTGCGAGTACCGGGGGCGTGCGAGCGGATCGTCCATGGCTGGTTCTTCCTCACGGTCTCGCCGGAGCCCTCGGAGACACTCGGCGACACCGGACAGAATCGATCCAGCAGAAGGGGTCCGCCATAGCTCAGTCGGGCCGGAGCGCACACTGCCCCGCAAGCGCACACCCGTGTTCTCGCGAACACACCCCGGGCGTGCTCCATGTGTCGCACCCGGTGGGCCGTCCGTCGGGCTTCGTCGGCCTGGGCGTGTGCGTCGGGAATCCCGGACCGGGCAGGCGTGACACCCGCGCTCGGGGAGAACGGACGGCGTCGCTCCGCCGCGGCACTGGTCCCGTGCCGCGACAGCGCCTCCGATGAGTTTCCGGTGGCTGTGCCGTCTACCTGTCGAGACGAAGGGAGCGCACCATGCGCGAGATCATCGTTTGTACGTTCCTGACCTTGGACGGCGTCATGCAGGCCCCAGGTGCCCCGGACGAGGACACCGAGAGCGGTTTCCGGCACGGTGGCTGGCAGAAGCCGGTGGACGACGAGGAGGTCGGCGCGGCCATCGCCGGCTGGTACACGGGTTTCGACGCCATGCTCCTCGGTCGCAAGACGTACGACATCTTCGCGTCGTACTGGCCGAACGCCGACCCCGGCGATCCGTTCACCGAGCGGATGAACAGCATGCGGAAGTACGTGGCGTCGCGGACCCTGGCATCCGTCGAGTGGCGGAACTCCACTCTGCTGCGGGGCGATGTCGTCGATGCCGTGCGTGAGCTGAAGGCGTCCGACGGCGGCAGCATCAGCGTCGTCGGCAGCGGCGACCTCGCCCAGACGCTCATGCGGCACGGCCTCGTCGACGAGTACCGGCTGACCATCCACCCGGTGATCGTCGGCACCGGCAAGCGGCTGTTCGCCGATGGAGCGATTCCCACCGCGCTGACACCGGTCAGCGTCACGACGACGAAAGGCGGCACCGTCGTGGGCGTCTACCGGACGAACGGCGAGCCGAGCTACGACAGCTATTAGAGGTCCTAACAAAGGCGTTGGACGTGTCGGTGGGTGATGAGGCAGGTGGCGAGGCCGAGGAAAGCCTCGTGGATGTCGTCGCGCCGTTCCCAGCGGATGCGCAGGC
>NZ_JBIAZN010000022.1:0-140374 GCF_042899225.1 Streptomyces sp. NPDC000134 | reverse complement strand
TACTGGGCCCACCACGCACGCGCCACCGTCCGCTACGCCGACGGCATCCAGACATTGGCCGACCACGGCGTCACCACGTATCTGGAACTCGGCCCCGACAGCACCCTCACCGCCCTGACCCGCGAAAACCTCGACCCCGACAGCGACACCACCCTCATCCCCGCACTACGCCGCGACCACGACGAAACCCGCACCCTCACCTCCGCACTCGCCCAACTCCACACCGCCGGCATCCCCTTCGACCTCACCGCCCTCCACGGCACCACCACCCCACCCCCCCTCACACCCGAACTGCCCACCTACCCCTTCCAACGCACCCACTACTGGCTCACCGGCGAAGACAGCCCCGGCACCGCCGGTGATGTGTCGGGCGCCGGGGTGGACGGCCTCGGGCATCCGCTGCTGGGCGCGGTGGTCGAAGTACCGGAGTCGGGTGAGGTGCTGTTCACCTCGCGCCTGTCGCTCGCCACGCACCCGTGGCTGGCCGACCACGTCGCGGCCGGAGCGGTACTGCTGCCCGGCGCGGCCTTCGTGGAACTGGCGTTGCGCGCCGGTGACGAGGTCGGCTGCGGCGCCGTCGAGGAGTTGGTGATGGAGGCTCCCATGGTCCTCACGGAGGGCACCGCCGCGCATCTGCGGGTCAGCGTCGCGGCTGACGACGGTACCGGCCGGCGCGCCGTGCGCGTGCACTCCCGTGCCGAGGACGCCGGGCTGGGAACGCCGTGGACGCGGCACGCCTCCGGCACGCTGCGTTCCGCGGACGCCCCGGACACGGCCGGGGCCACGGCCGCGTCGATGGCCGACCTGACGGTCTGGCCGCCGGCCGGGGCGGTGGCCGTGGACCCGGCGGACGTCGAGGGGCTGTACGACGGTCTGGAGCAGGCCGGGTACCGCTACGGGCCCGTGTTCCAGGGGCTGCGGGCGGCCTGGCGCGGTGACGGCGCCGTGTACGCGGAGGTGGCCCTCGCGGACGAGCAGCGTGACCTGGCGGCGGCGTTCGGGCTGCACCCCGCGCTCCTCGACGCCGCCATGCACACCCTGGCCTTCCACGAGCGTGACGAGTCCGAGCCACGGCTGGTACTGCCCTTCGCCTACCGTGACGTGACACTGCACGCGTCCGGTGCCTCGGTGTTGCGGGTCCGGGTGACCTTGAGCGGCACGCACACCATGTCCCTCGAACTGGCCGACGGTGCCGGTGCCCCGATCGCGTCGCTCGGGTCGGTGGTGTCCCGGCCGGTCGACCCCGGGCAGCTCATCGGGGCGGCGGACACCGCGGACCGGATGTTCCGCGTCGCCTGGGAGGAGGTGCCGGCCCGGGGCGGGTGCCTGGCCCTGCGCCCGGTGCCGGTGGCCGACGCCGGTGACGTGCACCGGCTGTCCGCCGCGCCCGAGACACCGGACACACTGCTGCTGGACCTCCGCGCCGCGGCAGCCGATGGGCGGGAGACGGCCGATGTGCGGGAGGTGACCGGACGGGCGCTGCGGGTGGCGCGGGCGTGGCTGGCCGAGCCGTCGCTGCTGTCCAGCCGGCTGGTCGTGGTGACGCGGGGCGCCGTCGCCGTCCGGGACGGCGAGCCGGCCGACCCGGCGGCGGCCGCGGTATGGGGCCTGATGGCGTCCGCGCAGGCGGAGAACCCGGGGCGGGTCCTCCTCCTCGACGCCGACACGGGTACCGGCACCGACCGGGGCACCGGAGCGCTCGCTCAGCTCCCTGCCGCCGACGAGCCGCAGTTGGCCCTGCGCGACGGCCGTTGGTTCACCCGGCGGCTCGTCCGGGCGGCGGCGGGTGCCGTGCCGGACGCCGGTCTGGGCGACGGCACCGTCCTCGTCACCGGCGGTACCGGTGCCCTGGGCGCGGTCGTGGCCCGGCACCTGGTGGCGGCGCACGGGGTGCGGAACCTGGTGCTGGCCGGGCGGCGCGGGGAGCGGGCCCCCGGTGCCGCCGGACTCGCGGCGGAACTGGCGGCGGCGGGGGCCCGGGTACGCGTCGTGGCGTGCGATGTCGCGGACCGGGACGCCGTGGCGGCGCTGCTGGGCGAGATGCCCGGCGACGCACCGCTGACCGCCGTGGTGCACGCGGCGGGTGTGCTGGACGACGGGGTGCTGACCGCCCTGACGCCGGAGCGGCTCGACACGGTGCTGCGGGCCAAGGCCGACGGCGCGCGTCATCTGGACGAGCTGACCCGGGAGTCCGGACTCGCCGCGTTCGTCATGTTCTCGTCCGCCGCCGGTGTCCTGGGCAACCCGGGGCAGGGCAATTACGCCGCCGCCAACGCCTACCTCGACGCTCTCGCGCACCGGCGCCGCGCCGCGGGCCTGCCCGCCGTGTCGCTGGCGTGGGGCATGTGGGAACAGGCCGCCGGGACCGGTATGGCCGGGCGGCTCGCGGCGGCCACCGGGCGGCCCGAGCGGCAGCGGACGGCGCGGGGCGGCGTCGCCGCGCTGGCACCCGCCGAGGGCATGCGGCTGTTCGACGCCGCGCTGCGCACCGGCCTGTCCGTGGTGGTGCCGATGAAACTGGACCTCGCCGCCCTGCGCGCCCAGGCCGCCGCCGGACCCGTCGCCCCGCCGATGCGGGCCCTGGTGCCCCCGGCACGACGGGCGCCGGCGGTCGCCGCCGAGGAGGAGCCGGTGTCCGCGCGACTGGCCGGTCTGGACGCGGAGGAGCGGGAGGGCGTGCTGCTCGGCCTGGTGCTACGGGAGGCCGGGCAGGTCCTCGGGCACACGGCGTCCGCGGCGGCCACCGCCCTCGACCCGGACCTGGTGTTCACCGAGATCGGCCTGGACTCCCTGACGGCGGTGGAACTCCGCGACCGCCTGGCCCGGCACACGGCGCTGCGGCTGCCGCCCAGCTTCGTCTTCGACCACCCGACCCTGCGGTTGCTGGCCCGGCAGTTGCGGGACGAACTGGGCGTTCCGAACGCGGACACGGACGCGACCCCATAGCGAGCGCTATGCGAGCGAGAAGCGAGCGAGAAGCGAGCGAGAAGCGAGCGAGAAGCGAGCGAGAAGCAAATGAGAAGCAAATGAGAAGCGAACGAGAGAGGGATCGCACATGTTCAGCACCGACGCCTACCTGGCTCGGCTGGGATTTGACCGGCCACCCGCGCCCACCCTGGTGAACCTGCGGCGGCTGCACCACAGTCACCTCACCTCCGTCCCCTACGACACCGCGCACACCCACCGGCTCAGCGCGGTGAACATGGCGGACATCGACGTCGACAAGGCGTTCGAGGCCATCGTGCCGACCGGCGCCGGCGGCATGTGCCTGGAGCTGAACACCCTGTTCGCCCGGCTCCTGCGCGAACTGGGCTACGACCTGGACGTGCTCAGCGGCGGCACCTACCTGCCCGGTGACACCTTCGCGCCCGACCCGGAGCACATGCTGATGCTCGTCCGGATCGACGGCGAGGAGTGGCTGGCCGACGTCGGACACGCCGGGCTCTGCTTCACCGAGCCGCTGCGTCTGGTGGAGGACGAGCCGCAGTGGCAGTACGGCTGCGCGTTCCGGCTGGTGCGACGGGACGGATTCCTCGTGCTCCAGGCCAGGACTCTGGGACACGACTGGCGTACCACCTACCGTTTCACCACCGAGCCCCGGACCTACGACGCCTGGGAGGGCGTCGGCGGCGGCAACGGGCCGGCCATCCTCGCCGCGATGCGCCGGCGCCGGCGTGCCACCGAGCGGGGACAGGTGTTCCTCACCAGCAACATGTTCACGACCGTCGAGGACGGCCACGAGCAGGTTTCCGTGCTCGTCGACCCCGCCCAGCGTGCCGAGGTGATCGCCACCTACTGGGAAGGCCGCGACTGACCCGTCCGCCGCCGTCACCCCCGTCTCCGTCCCCGTTCCCGGCCGACCGCCGGCAGAGGAAAGTGATGCCCCATGAAGTTCGGCCTGTTGTACGGTGCCCAGTTGCCCCGTCCCTGGACCGAGGACTCCGAATACCGGCTCTTCCACGACATGCTGGCGGAGATAGAGCTGGCCGACCGGCTGGGCTTCGACCATGTGTGGTGTCCCGAGCACCACTTCCTGGAGGAGTACTCGCACATGTCCGGGCCGGAGGTGTTCCTCGGCGCGGTCAGCCAGCGCACCAGCCGTATCCGGATCGGGCACGCCGTCGCCCTGATGCCGCCGGGTTTCAACCCGACCGCACGGATCGCCGAGCGGATCGCCACGCTGGACCTGTTGTCCCAGGGACGCGTGGAGTTCGGCACCGGTGAGTCCACCACCCCCACCGAGCTGGAGGGGTTCGGTGTGGAGCGTGCCGTCAAGCGGGACCAGTGGGCGGAGGCGGTGGACGCCGTGGCCCGCATGTTCGTGGAGGAGCCGTTCGCCGGGTACGAGGGCAAGTACGTCTCGGCGCCGGTCCGCAACGTGCTGCCCAAGACCCGGCAGAAGCCGCACCCGCCGATGTGGATGGCCTGCGGCAACCGGGATGCCATCCGGCTCGCCGCCGCCAAGGGGCTCGGCGCGCTCAACTTCTCCTTCTTCGGCCCGGCCGAGACCAAGAAGTGGGTCGACGCCTATTACGAGGGCATCGAGTCCGCGAGCTGCGTGCCCGCCGGGTTCGCGGTCAACGCGCAGGTCGCCGCGACCATCCCGATGTTCTGCCATCAGGACGAGGCGACAGCCGTGGAACGCGGCGCCGACGGTGTCCAGTTCTTCAACTTCGGACTCGGTTTCTACGCCGGTTTCGGTGCCGCCGCCCCTGGCCGGACCAGGCTGTGGGAGACGTTCCAGCGCGACCGCGACCGCTACGGCATGGGCCGTGCCGCCTTCGGCAAGCCCGGTATGCCGCTGGGCAACCCGGCGCGCGGCGCGGTGGGCACCCCGGAGCAGATCCGGCGGTTCCTGCGGCAGCACGAGGAGGCCGGCCTCGACCAGGCGATCTTCCTGGTGCAGGGCGGTGGGACCCGCCACGAGCACGTCTGCGAGTCGCTGGAGCTGTTCGCCCGCGAGGTGATGCCCGAGTTCAAGGAGCGGCACGAGCGGGCCGAACGGGCGAAGGCCGCCCGGCTGCGGCCCGCCCTCGACGCCGCCCTGGCCCGGCGCGAACCGCCCCGCACAGCCGATCCCGCCTACGTCGTCCCCGCCCGGAGCCCCGGCCCGGCCCCCTGACCAGCTCACCGACTCGCTCATCGACCCGTTCACTCACAAGGAGACCGCGTAACGCCATGGCTCAGACACCGGAAGAAGAGATGCGCGTCCTCGACCCGCAGAGCGTCGCCGGGGAACTGCGCAAGAACGGTCCGCCGCGGCGGATCGAGATGCACGGCACCGCCGCGTGGCTCGTGTCCCGGTTCGACGAGGTACGTGAGTGCCTCGCGCACCCCAGGATGAGCCCGGCCGCCGCCTACGCCGCCGCCCAGGGGCAGAAGACCCCGGTGAGCGGGCTGTTCGAGGACACGCTGATGGGCACCGACCCGCCCGAGCACACCCGGCTGCGCCGGCTGCTGGGCACGGCGTTCACCACGCGCCGGGTGGAGGCCCTGCGACCGCGCGTGCAGGAGATCACCGACGGTCTGCTGGACGCCGTCGCCGCCGACGGCCGGGCGGACCTGGTCTCCGCGCTGGCCGTCCCGCTGCCCATGCAGGTGATCTGCGAACTGCTCGGCGTGCCCATCGCCGACCGCACCGAGTTCCACCAGTGGGCCGACCTGATGCTGCTGCCGCCCTTCGACCCGGAGTCCGCCGCCCGCTCCGCCGACGCCTCCGCGAAACTGTGGACGTACGTGGAGAACCTGGCCGAGGAGCGGCGCGAGGACCCCAGGGAGGACCTGATCAGCGCGCTGGTGTCGGCGCACGACGACGACCGGCTCAGCCACCGCGAGGTGGTGTCCACCGCCCGCATGATGCTGATCGCCGGCTACGAACTGACCGGCAGCTTCATCAGCAACGCCGTCTTCTCGCTGCTGACCCGGCCGGACCAGCTCGACCTGCTGCGCGCGGACCCCGAGCTGGCCGGCCGGAACCTGGACGAGCTGCTGCGGCATGCCGGGCCCGGTGTCCTCGTCGTGCGCTTCGCCAACGAGGACGTCGAGATCGGTGGCGTCACGATAGCCGCGGGCGAGCAGGTGCTGCTGGACATGGACGCCGCCCACTCCGACCCCGCGCACGTCACCGACGGAGAGCGGCTGGACCTCGCACGGGGCAGCGTGATGCACCTCCAGTTCGGCCAGGGCGTGCACTACTGCATCGGCGCGCCGCTGGCCCGCGTGGAGGCGGGGACCGCGCTGGTCAGCCTGTTCCGGCGCTTCCCCGACCTGCGCCTGGGCGTGCCGGCCGCCGAGGTCGGCGCCAAGCCCAACCCGTTCATCCGCTCCCTGACGTCCCTGCCGGTGGAGTTCACTCCCCGGTGAGCACGGGCGGCGGCGGTGCGGAGGGCGGCCGGCCCCGGCCTCTCTCCGCACCGCCGCCGGCGCGTCCGGGGTGCCGGGCGCCGGGGTGCCGGACGCGCCCTGACCGCCGCACGCCGCGACCGCCGCACGCCCCGGGTGTCAGGACACCGGTACCGCCGGGCACAGCGCCAGGAGTTCCGCCGGGTGGCGCAGGACGACATCGGGGTCCGCGGCGAGCAGCGTCGCCTCGTCCGTCTCGCCCCACAGCGCGGCCACCGCGGTGACACCCGCGGCGCGGGCGCTGGCGAGGTCGGTGACGGCGTCGCCGACCATCACCGTCCGCCCGGGGTCGGCACCCAGCAGGTCCATCGCCTTGAGCACGATGTCGGGCGCCGGCTTGGCCCGCGCCACCTCGTCCGAGCCGAGGACGGCTTCGAAACGGTCGCGGATGCCGATCGTGTCCAGCAGCGAACGGGCCCGCGGGCCGCTCTTGCCGGTGGCCACGGCCAGCCGTACCCCCCGGCGGCGCAGCTCCCCCAGCAGTTCCGGCACGCCGTCGAACACCTCCACCAGGTGGGCGAGCCGGTAGCTCTCGCGGACGAAGGGTCCCTCCATCTCCAGCGGCAGCCCCATGATGCGCATGATGTCGGGGAAGTAGCGGCCCAGGTGCCGGTTGTACTCCTCGAACGGCGGCTCGCCGGGGCCGACGACCTCCGCGTAGGCGAGGGTGAACGCCTCGCGCATCACCGCGAAACTGTCGACGAGGACGCCGTCGAGGTCGAAGACCACCGAGGTGACGTCGGAAGGGGAAGGTACGGAGGGTACGGAAGGGACAGAAGGGGCGGAAGGGGCGGAAGGTACGGACTGGCTGTTCATCGGGGTCTCCCCTGGAACGTGGTCACGGAGCGCACGGTGCGGTCACACCGGTGCGGACTCCCGGACCTCCTGGACGGTGCGGGCCGAGGTGTAGACCCGCTCGATGGCGCCGATGGTGCGGCGCGCCTCGTCGATCGCCCGGCCCCGTGCGGCCGGGTCGTGCAACAGGCCGGGCAGCAGGGCGAGCTGCCGGTCGTACTCGGCGCCGACGCGTTCCGTGGGCACGCCGAGCTGGCGCGTGGTGCCTTCGGAGGTGCGGGTCAGCACCGACTCCCGGAGGCGGTTGGGGCTGAAACCGAAGGTGCAGCGCAGGGTCGCGCTGCCCGCGCTGCCCTCGACGGTGACGCGGGTGGTGTCCACCGCCTCGTGCGAGGCCCAGCTCGCGTGCAGGACGACGGACCGGCCGTCGTCGGTGACGAGGAAGCCGCGTGCGGTGTCCTCGACGTCGGTGCCGCCGCCCCCGGCCGCCTCGCCTTCGCCTTCGGCATCGTTGTCGTCGTCGCGCCAGGCGGCGCGGGCGGATGCCTGGGTGATGAAGTCGGCCGAGACGGTGCCGATGGCGTGCCGGAAGGCGGCGGTGCCCAGCAGCGGTGCGGCGATGTCGAGGAGGTGCCAGCCGAGGTCGACCAGCGCCCCGCCGCCCGCGAGCGACCGCTGGGTGAACCAGCCGCCCCTGTCCGGCACCCCGCGCGCCCGCACCCAGGCCAGTTCGACGTGCCGGATCTCGCCCAGGCGTTCGGCGGCCCGGTACAGGCCGCGCACGTCGGCGCGGTGGCGGGCCGCGCTGCCGGCCAGCAGTACCGTGCCGCCCGCGCGTTCGGCGGCGGCCAGCCGTTCCGCCTCCTCGGAGGTCAGGCAGACCGGCTTCTCCAGGAACACCGCGATGCCCTTGGTGAGCAGTTCGCAGGCGACGGCGCAGTGCAGGTGGTTGGGGACCGCGACGACCGCGAGATCCACCTCGGCGGGGTCGAGGTCGGCGACGGTCGCCAGCGTCGACAGCCCGGCCGCGTCCGCCCCTTGGGAGCCGGCGACGGCGGCCCGGCCGCGCTCGTCGGGGTCGACGGCGGCGGTCACGGTGAAGGCGGGACTGCGCAGCAGCCGGGGCAGCCAGACCGAGCGGGCGACCCAGCCCAGGCCGATCACGGCGGTGCGGACGGGCGGCAGGGCCGGGGACGGGGCGCTCATACGCTCGCGAGCACGTCGGCGACGACGGCGGCGATCTCGTGCATCTGCTCCTCGCTGCCCAGCAGCGTACGGTGGTGCAGCCACACGGAGTCCCGGGTGAGGGCCTCGGAGTGCGGGCAGCGGCGGGCCAGTTCGTCCACGGTCAGCTCCGGCGCCGCGACCTCCCAGAAGGCGTCGGTGCGGTAGACCGCGCGGAACCCGACGAACGCGGGCAGCCCCCGCTCGATGAGGGTGTCCACGACCCGTGCGCGCCGCTCCTCGGTGATGCCCGGCACCCGGAACATCGCCATGTAGTGCGGATTGCGGTCACCGCGCCCGTCGAGGGCCTGCGGGACGACGCCGGGGATCTCGGCGAGCAGCCGGCTCAGCACCGGCCAGCGTGCCTCGCGGGTGTCGATCTGCGCGTCGAGGCGGGCGAGCTGGGCGCGCAGCACCGACGCGGAGAACTCGTTGAGGCGGAAGTTGGAACCGGAGGTGCGGTGGAAGTAGCCGCGGTCGGTGCGCGGCCGGCCGCAACTGTGCCGGACGAAACCCTTCTCGTACCCTTCCGCGTCGGGGAAGAGCACCGCGCCGCCCTCACCGGCGGTCATCAGCTTGCCGTTCTGGAAGCTGAACGCCGCGACCGAGCCCAGCTCCCCGACCCGCCGGCCGCGCCACCGCGCGCCCTGCGCGTGGGCCGCGTCCTGGACCAGTGGTACGCCCGAGTCGGCGGAGAGTTTGCCCAGCGCGTCCATGTCGCACATCTGGCCCGCCATGTGGACCGGCATGATGGCCGCGGTCCGCGGTCCGATCGCGGCCTCGACCGCCGCCGGGTCGACGCAGTACGTACCCGGGTCGACGTCGACCGGCACGGCCACCGCGCCCAGCCGCTGCGCGGCCTGCGAGGAGGAGATGAAGGTGAACGCCGGGACGATGACTTCGGACCCGGCGCCGACGCCGAGCACTTCGAGGGCGAGTTCCAGCGCGTGTGTGCCGTTGGTGACCGCCAGGGCGTGCGGACTGCCGTGGGCGGCGGCGAACTCGGCCTCGAAGGCGTCCACCTCGCCGCCGCCGATCCGCCACCACTGGCCCTGTTCCAGCGCCCGTATCAGTCCCTCGCGTTCCGCGTCGTCGTACTGCGGCCAGCCAGGCAGCTCGGATTTCAGACGCACACCTTTGCTCATGTCTTCCCCACTTCCCTCGACGCGATATGCAGTGGCGATCGCTTTAACACGCTAACCGGCCGACAGCAGCCGCGCCATTCCCCCTCAACACCCCCCTAGAAACCCCTCAAAACGGCTCCCGGAGATTCTGCGGGTATTCTGCGGGGCGTGCGCCGCGCGGCCCGTGCTATAGATGGAAGTCCGTGACGAACCGGGCGAGGTGCGCTGTGAGCAGGCTGTTGTTGGTGAACGGGCCGAATCTCGGAATACTCGGAACCCGCCAGCCAGAGATATACGGAACCGATACCCTGCGGGACATCGAACGCTGGGTGGGAGAAGAGGTCGCGGAGCGCGGATGGAAAGTGGACTCCTATCAGTTCGACGGTGAGGCGGAGATCATCCGCACCATTCAGGGGAACTACGACACGGTCGGCGCCATCATCAATCCGGCCGCCCTGATGATGGCCGGGTGGGGTCTTCGTGACGCCCTGGCGAACTATCCGCGGCCGTGGATCGAAGTGCACCTGTCGAATGTCTGGGCCCGTGAGCAGTTCCGCCACGAGTCGGTGACCGGGCCGCTGGCTTCCGGCGTCATCTTCGGGCTCGGCGCGCTGGGGTACCGGCTCGCCGCACGCGCCCTGCTCGAAAAGGTGCCGGGCTGACCGCCGCGGCCGCCGGCCGACTGGGCATCGACATAGGCGGCACGAAGGTGGCGTTGCGCGTCGAGCGCGACGACGGAGGCGTGGCGGAGTCGTCCTTCCGGTGGACCGGCCGGGCCTCCCGCCCCGAGGACGATCTCGGCCTGCTGGCCCGGCACGTCGGGGAGTTGTGCGCGGGGCGCCCGCAGGGGCTGCGCGGCGTCGGGGTCGCCCTGCCCGCCACGCTCGACGCCGCCGGCACGGTCACCGTCTGGCCGGGCCGCCCCGCCTGGGCCGGGTTCGCTCTGGGCGCCGCCCTGTCCGCGCTCTTCGGTGCCGCCGAGGTGGCGTGCGCCGACGACGGTGACCTGGCGGCGCTCGCCGAGGCGGACGCGGCCGGCTGCGCGGACCTCCTCTACCTCGGTGTCGGCACCGGTGTCGGTGGCGGCCTGGTGCTGGCCGGGCGCCCCGTTCCCGGCGTGGGGCGCGGGTCCTGCGAGGTCGGCCACCTCGTCGTCGACCGCGACGGACCGCTGTGCGACTGCGGACGGCGCGGCTGTGTGCAGGCGGCGGCCTCGGGCCCGGCGACGCTGCGCCGCGCCGCCCGGCACCGGGGAGCGGAGGTGCCGTTCACCGCTTTCCGGCAGGCCGTGTCCGACGGCGAGCCGTGGGCCGTGGCCGCGTTGCGGGAGAGCTGCGCCGCACTCGCCGCGGCCGTGGCCGGTGTCTGCGAACTGACGCGCCCCGCGCTGGTCCTGATCGGCGGCGGCTTCGCCGCGGCCGTGCCGCAGCTCGTGCCGATGGTGGCCGAGCGGACCGCGCTCCTGCGACGCCCCGGGCACCCGCTGCCCCCGGTACGTCCCGCGCTGCTGGGCGGGCTGTCCTCCCTGCACGGCGCGGTACTGCTGGCCCGGGGCCTGCCGGCGGGGTAGTTCAGTCAGGTGTCCGGTCCATTCCGGCCAGTGCCGAGGCGACGGTCTCCTCGGGCACCCCGGGCACCAGCCCGGGGCCGTCCGGGCCGTCCAGGACGAAGGTCAGCCCGTGCGTCGCCTTCTTGTCCAGCTTCATCACCTCGATCAGGCGCCGCGCGTCGACCCCGGCCGGCAGCGCGGCCGGCAGGCCGTAGCTCCGCACCACCTCCAGGTGCTCGGCCGCCCGTGCCGCGTCGATCCGGCCGAGGGCCAGCGCGAGACGGCCCGCGAACACCGTGCCGATCGCCACCCCCTCGCCGTGCTTCAGCGCGAAGTCGGTCGCGATCTCCAGGGCGTGTCCCAGCGTGTGGCCGTAGTTGAGGATGTGCCGGCGCCCCGAGTCCCGTTCGTCGGCGGCGACCACCGACGCCTTGAGCAGCACGCTCGCCGCGATCTGCTCCGGCAGCGGCAGCCCGCGCAGGTCGCCGGCGCCGATGAAGTGACAGCGGGCTATCTCCCCGTATCCGTTGAGCATCTCCCGTTCGGGCAGGGTGCGCAGATAGTCGGTGTCGCACAGCACGGCGGCCGGCTGCCAGTAGGCGCCCAGCAGGTTCTTGCCCTCGGGGAGGTTGACCGCCGTCTTGCCGCCCACGCTGGCGTCCACCTGGGCGAGCAGTGACGTCGGCAGGTGCACCACGGGCACTCCCCGGTGGTACAGGGCGGCGGCCAGTCCCACGACGTCGGTGGTGGTGCCGCCGCCGCAGGAGACGACCGCGTCCGAGCGGGTCAGCCCGAACCGCACGAAGGCACGGCCCAGTTCCTGCACGGTCGCCAGTGTCTTGTCCGCCTCGCCGTCCCGGGCCCGCAGCACCACCGACGGCATCCCCGGGTCCGGCAGCCACTCCTCGGGCCGCGCGGAGACCATCGCCACCCGCCGCGCACCGAGCCCGGCGAGGACCGCGGCCAACGAGTGCCTCACGCCCGGCCCGATGTCGACGGGGTAGGAGCGCTCGCCGAGTTCGACCATGACACGGGTGTGCGGCCGAGCCGATGCCGTCATGCGCTGTCCGTCCTTCCGCGTACGATGCCCGGCCGCCCACCGGCACCGGTCCCGGCAGCATGCCTACCCGGACGCACGCGGCGGTCAACCGCGCTCCGCCCGCCGCGTGTCCGGCCCGCAGTCGGAACGACGGCTCCGGTGCGCGCCCTTGCGGCCGGGTCCGGTCCGCGGCGGTCAGTCCCCGCCGACGACGACCACCTCGTCCCCGGCCGTCCAGCGGCGTCGTACGTCCTTGGGGGGATTGATCCGCACACCGTAACCGGGGCTCGTCATCGCGTCCTGGTGGCTGCGGTAGCCGATGGCGCACTCGCCGCGGTGCCGGGCCGCGGCCACCACGGTGGCGAAGGAGGTCTCGCGTCCGGGCAGTACGTAGTCGGCGGCCGGCCGCATGCGGACCCCGGTCCCGTCGCCGGCGAACAGCTCCTCGAACACCGCTGCCAGGTGCCGGTTCTGCGAGATCTGGGCCATCAGCAGCCCGATGAGCTTGCCGCTGATGATCACGTCGGCGCCGGGCGCGATGGGGGCGAGCGGCCGGTTGCGGTCATCGACCAGTTCGGTGACGACCGGCAGTTCGCGCCCGGTCGTCTCCTCCAGTTGCCGCAGCAGCAGGAGGGTGACAAGCGTGCGGTGGTCGGGTTCGTCCTGCGGCTGTCCGGTCACGGGGTCCCGGCCGAGCACGATCACACTGTCGTACGAGTAGACGTCCAGGCGTCGCAGGGTCTCCGGACGGGTGACGTCGCCGTCGTGCAGCGTCACGCTCAGGTGGGTACCGCCGTCCGCGTCGGCCTCGTTCACCTGCCGGGCCGTCGCCTCGCCCTGGTCCGTCACCACGTCGACGGCCGACCCGGGCCGGGCGCGGCGCCGCAGTTGGTCGACTATGAGCGGTGCCCGGCGGTTCCAGCCCAGCAGCAGCACCCGCTCCGCCCGGGTGGGCGTCGGCGGGCCGGACGCCATCGCCGCCTCCTCGACCGACTCCGCGCAGTCCTCCAGTACGGCCGTGTCGTCGTCACGGGTGATGACCACGAGCAGGTCGCCGGGGGCGATGGGGGTGGCCGGCGGCGGGTTGAGCAGGGGGGTGCCGGCGCGCACCAGCCCGACGAGGCTCGACGTCCGGTAGGACAGCAGCGCGTCGCCGAACGGGCGGCCGGTCAGGGCCGGCTCGGTGATCAGGTAGAACTCGTCGCCGGCGAAGTCGAGGAGTTCCCGGTGCACGAGGGAGAGCCCGGGGCGGCGGGTGGCCTGGACGATCAGCCGGGCGGTGACGGTGTCGCTCTCCAGGACGATGCCGCCGGGTCCGGCGGCCAGGCGGGCGGCCAGCAGGTACCGGTCGTTGCGGACGGCGGCGACGACGGGCGGACGGCTGCGCTGCCCGGCCAGGGCCGCCCTGAGCGCCAGCAGCGTCTTGACCACCTCGGCGTCGGCTTCGGGCTGGTCGTGCGGCAGGATCAGCACGACCCCGGCCGTGGCCGGGCTGGTCAGGGAGAGCACGGTCGGGTCGGTGGTGGGGCCGCTGCGGCAGATGAGCCGCGTGCGGCCGGTGGTGCGCACCTTGGTGCTCAGCGCCTCCTCCATCAGCGTCTTGTCCCGGTCCGCCAGCACCGCCACCGCGGCCCGGCGCTGGTTGGCGTTGGCGGCCACCAGTTCGCCCACCACCGTGAAGACCTGCTCCGACCAGCCCAGGACCACGGCGTGACCGTGTTCGAGCACGGTGGAGCGGCCCCGCCGCAACGCGGTGAGCCGCTCCGTCAGCGCCGTCGTGATCAGGCCGACGAGCGTCGAGACGTACACGAGGGTGACCAGTGCCAGCAGCACCGAGACCAGCACCCGCGACGGGGTGCCGGTGGCCCCGCCCAGCCGCAGTGTCTCCCCGGTGACGCGCCACACCCGCGCCAGCTTGCCCGTCAGGGACGGCGGCGCGTCGGGGTCGGTCCACACCAGCAGCGCGCTGGCCGGGACGACGACTGCCAGGCACAGCAGGGCCATCCAGCCGACGAGAGCGGCGGCACCCCGGGCCAGCGTGCTGTCGAACCAGTAGCGGACCCTGTCACCATACGGAGCACGCCGCGGTGCCACCCTTCCCCCCTCGCCTCGCGACTCCCCCCTCGGGGAGCGCGGATGTGGATGCCTTGTCGCAGTGTGGTGGACCGATCGCCACATCCGGCGGGGTTCGCGCCGCATTCACCCCTTAGGGTTCCCGGCCCCTCTGCCTCGGCGGGTCCGTCGTGGCGTCAGCGTTCGTCGGCGTTTAGCTCCTTCGGGTCAACGCCCGAGCGAAGGGCGGACGCCCGGTCACGGCCGCCGGTACAAAGACCGGCATGACTGAAAATCACACAGTGGCGGGTGCAGAAGGCGGTATGTCCCGGAGGGGTTTCGCGGCGGCGGCCGGCACGGCCACGGTGGCAACGGCCCTGGTCGGCGGCACCGCCGCGACCGTGCCCGCCCAGGCCGCCCCCGCCGCTCCGGCCGCCGCCCGGGGCGCCGACTTCGACCGGTGCCTGGCCGTGGCCCGCGCACTCCTCGTACTGGACTCCGACGACCGTCCCCTGGTGCCCGGTTACCGGGACGTCCTCCGCAAGGGGCTGCCGGCCCAGCGGCGGGCACAGCCCAAGGACGTCCTGGTCATCGGCGCCGGCCCGGCCGGTCTGGTGACCGCCTGGCTGCTGAAGCGGGCGGGTCACCGGGTGACCGTGCTGGAGGCCAACGGCAACCGGGCGGGCGGCCGCATCAAGACCTTCCGCCGCGGCGGCCACGAACACGCCGAGCAGCCCTTCGCCGATCCCCGCCAGTACGCCGAGGCGGGCGCGATGCGCATCCCCGGCAGCCATCCCCTGGTGATGGAGCTGATCGACCAGTTCGAGCTGAAGAAGCGCCCTTTCCACTACGTCGACGTGGACGGCGACGGACGTCCGGCCAACCGCACCTGGGTCCATGTCAACGGCATCCGCGTGCGGCGTGCCGACTACGCCCGCTCACCCCGGCGCGTCAACCGGTCGTTCGGCGTGCCCAAGGCCCACTGGGACACCCCCGCCGCCACCATCCTGCGCTCCGCGCTGGACCCGGTACGCGACGAGTTCAGCGTCGTCGGCAAGGACGGCAAACGCGTCGACAAGCCGCTGCCCGAACGGCTGCGCGGCTGGGCCCGCGTGGTGCAGCGGTTCGGTGACTGGTCGATGTTCCGCTTCCTGACCGAGCACGCCGGTCTGGACGAGCGGACCGTCGACCTGATCGGCACCCTGGAGAACCTGACCTCCCGGCTGCCGCTGTCCTTCATCCACAGCTTCATCGGCTCCTCCCTGATCAGCCCCGACACGCCCTTCTACGAGCTGGAGGGCGGCACGGCCGTGCTGCCGGACGCCCTGCTCGAACGCGTCCGCGCGGAGGTGCGGTTCGACCGCCGGGTCACGCGCGTCCAGTACCACCACCCGGACCGCCCCGCCCCGGACGCCGAGCATGTCCGGAGCAAGGGACCGCACGTGTGGGTGGACACCGTGTCGGAGGGCCGCGGCGGCCCCGTCGTGCGCGAGCAGTTCACCGCGGACGTCGCCGTGGTGACGGTGCCGTTCTCCGGGCTGCGCCACGTCCAGGTCGAGCCGCCCCTGTCGTACCGCAAGCGGCGGGCGGTCACCGAGCTGCACTACGACAGCGCGACCAAGGTCCTGCTGGAGTTCAGCCGCCGCTGGTGGGAGTTGGACGAGGCGGACTGGAAGCGCGAGCTGCGGGCCATCGACCCGGGTCTGTACGACGCCTACCGCACCGGTCGCGCCCCCGCCGACGGGAGTCTGCTCGGCGCCCACCCCTCCGTGCCCGGCGGGCACATCACCGAGGCTCAGCGCACCCACTACGCCGCCCACCGCTCGATCGCCCGCGACCAGCCGGAGGCGGTCGACGTCGTGGGCGGCGGTTCGGTGTCGGACAACGCCAACCGGTTCATGTTCCATCCGTCGCACCCGGTTCCGGGCAGCGCGGGGGGCGTGGTCCTGGCCTCCTACAGTTGGGCGGACGACGCCTCGCGCTGGGACTCCCTGGACGACGACGCGCGCTACCCGAACGCCCTGTGCGGCCTTCAGCAGGTCTACGGCCAGCGCATCGAGGTCTTCTACACCGGAGCGGGCCGCACGCAGAGCTGGCTGCGCGACCCCTACGCCTACGGGGAGGCGTCCGTGCTGCTGCCGGGGCAGCACACGGAGCTGCTGACCGCCATCCCGGCGGCCGAGGGGCCGTTGCACTTCGCCGGGGACCACACGTCCGTCAAGCCGGCGTGGATCGAGGGGGCGCTGGAGTCCGCCGTGCGTACCGCCCTGGAGATCCACACCGGCTGAGCCGTCCGGTCAGGCCGGGCAGGCCGGGTCGTTCCCGGGTGCGCTCGGATCGGCGGTGGGTGAGGCGTCGGTGCCGGGCGAGGGACTCGCCGGGTCGGAGGGGCAGTTCTCCGGCGTGGACGGGTCGGGGGTCGGGGCGGGCGGGTCGGTGGGGGTCGGGGTGGGCGAGGGGTCGGGGGCCGGGGAGTCGGACGGTGCGGGGGTGGGGTCCGGTTCCGTCGGGGACGGGGAGGGCGCGGGCGGGGCCGGGCGCGTGCGTGAGGGGGTCGGGGCGGGGGTCTCGGGGTCGGGGCCGATGATGATGCCGCCCTTGCCGCCACCGCCCTTGCCGCCGTTGTCCTTGCCGTCGCCGCCCCGGCCGCCGTCGGCCCCGCCGCGGTCCTCGTCGGCCGGTTTCGTCGCCGGAGTGTCGCCGCCGGCGCCCGGGGACCGCGGGACGACGCCCTTGCCGTCGGGCACGGTGTGCACGCCCCGGCGGTAGAAGTCCAGCCAGTGGCGGACCAGGTCGAGGTAGGCACGGGAGTTGTTGTAGCTGAGGACCGCCCGGTCCAGGTCGGCGGCCCGGCTCAGGTCGCGGTCCCCGGCGCACAGGTAGTGCCCGGCGGCGAGGGCCGCGTCGAAGATGTTGTTGGGGTCGCCGCGGCCGTCCCCGTTGCCGTCCGCGCCCCAGCGGGCCCAGGTCGACGGCAGGAACTGCATCGGCCCGACCGCGCGGTCGTACACCGTGTCGCCGTCGTGGACGCCGTCGTCGCTGTCCAGGATCAGGGCGAAGTTCCCGCCGTCGAGCGCCGGGCCGGTGATCCGGCCGAGGGTGGTGCCGTGCCGGTCGACCGCGCCGCCGCGCGCCTGCCCGGACTCCACCTTGCCGATCGCCGCGAGCAGTTCCCAGGGCAGTCGGCAACCGGGGTCCGTCCGGGCGACGGACCGCTCCGCCGCGCGGTAGGCGCGCAGCACGGTGCCCGGGATGCCGGCCTGGGCGCGCGCCTGGGCGGCCTGCGCGGCCTGCGCCGCCTGCGCGGGGCGCTGCGCGACGTCCGGGGAGACCAGCGGCGGCAGTTCGGTGTGGTACGAACCGTCGTCGGGCGGGGCGGGCTCGGCGTACGGCAGGCCGGCGACGGGAGCGGGATGGTCGACGGCGGCGGGGGCCGGACGGACGCGGTCCCGCTGCGGCGGCCCGGGGGCCTGGGAGGCGGTGAGCGCCGCCACCGCGGTCACGGCGGCGGCGGTGGCCCGCAGACCCTGCCGGGTCCGGGCGGGAATGCGTCGGGCGCGCTGTTCGGGCATGGTCGGTCACTCCCTGGTGGTGGGGCGCGTACGGGTTCAGCGGCCGAAGGTGTCGATGCCCGAGACGAGCCAGCGACCGTCGCGCCGCTGGACATCGACGGCGAACATCGCCCCGGCGTAGGTGCCGTCGTCGTCGGCCTTCTTGCCGCCCGCGGTGCTGACGCTGCTCTGGTCGGCGTAGACCAGGACGCGGGCCCGGTCGCCGTCGACGCGCTCGACCGCGCTGTCGGTGACCGTGGTGGTGATCACCGCCTTCTGCTGGTCGGCCCGTGCGCGGATGTCGGCGAACAGCTCCCGGTGCTGGGCGACGGCCCGTCCCGTCAGCCACTGCTTCGCGGCCTGGTCGAGGGCGTCGGGGTCGGCGTGGTCGTACGAGAAGAGCGCGGCGACGGCCTTGGTCGACTGGCCCTTGATCTCGCTGGTGCGGGCGGTGTCGGACAGGGCGGTGTTGCGGGCGGGCGGGGCGTCCCGGAGGGCTTCGGCGCGGGCGTGCGCCCAGCCGGCGAAGCCGCCGAGGAGGAGGGTGAGCAGACACAGGGCCGCGAGCGCACGGCGGGGTGCGTGCCGACCCGGGGCCTTCCTTAGCGGTGGGTCCGTGTCCTCGCCGGGCGGGGCGGGCGCGGTCCGGGCGATCGGTGTGGTGCCGCGTGGTGCGGGCCGGGTGCGGGCGGGCGGTTCCCCGGGTTCCTGGGCGGGGCCGGTGGCGGGCGGGGTGCGCAGGGCCTCGCGGGCCTGGCGGCGGCGGGCGTTGTTCAGATGGTGGCGGGTCGTCGGCATCGTGGTGTGGTCCTCTCCTGCTGACGGTCAGCCGGCCGGCGTGCCGCCCACCGGGGCCTGGCCCAGGGCGCTGAGCTTCCAGTGGCCGTCGGTGCGGGTCAGTTCGCCGAGCATGCGGCTGTCCTTGTCGGTGCTCGCGTCGCCGGGCGCCTTCACCGTCACGCGCAGCGCGACCAGCACCCGGGCCCGGCCGGCCCGGTCGTCGAGTTCGGTGAGTGCGCCGGAGAGCACCTTCGCCGTGGTCACCGTCTTGGCGGTCTTCACCTGCGTGGCGAACTCGTCCCGCCCGGAGACCAGTTGCTCGTGCAGCTCGCCGGTGGTGGAGGACTCCCAGAGGTCCAGTCCCCGGTCGACCTCGCGGTGGTCGAGGGTGTTGAGGTTCTGGACGGCCTGTTCACCGGCGGCGAGGGCCGCGTCGCGCTGCTCGGCGTACGCGACGGTGTCGTCGTGGGCCGCGTCGTACCAGTCCCAGCCCGCCCACCCGGCGAAGCCGCCCGCGACCAGCGCGAGGACGAGGGCCAGGGTGGTGACCGGCAGCGCCCGGAGCCGGGCCGGTGCGCTGGTGGCGCGTTTCATGAGTGTTCCCTTCTCCCCGCGTCCGCTCAGCGGGACCTGATGTCGACGATCCGCCACTGGTCCCCCTGCCGGCGCGCGGTGACCGTGAGCTGGGCCGCCGCCGAGGTGGTGCCCGCCTTGCCGCGGTGCGTGATCTGGTCGAGGAAGACCAGCAACCGCGCGCTGTCACCGTCGAGTTCGATCACTCCGGTGCGTACCGCCTGGGTGCTCAGGGTGACGCGCTGCTCGGCCAGGTCTGCACGAATCCGGCCCATCAGTTCCGTGTACTGGCGTTCCGCGCGTCCCGCGAGGACGGACCGCGCCGTCCGCTCGGTGGCCGCCAGACCGTCCGGCGTGTACGAGAAGACGCGGGCGAGGGCGTTGCCGACGTCTCCGGCGACGCGGCTGGTCGCCTCGGCGTCGGTCAGCGACCGATTCTCGGCCGAGGGGGTGGACCTGAGCTGGTGGGCGCCGTAGAAGAAGCCGCCGCCCGCGAGGACCAGCAGGGCCGCGGCCGCCGCGGGGACCAGGCGCCCGAGGTAGGCGCGCGGGCGCCGGCCGTCGCCACGGGCCGGGGACGGGCCGTCGGGCGACACCTCCGTGGCGCCGACTGCGCCGGTGCTTCCCGTGCCGGTGCCGGTGCCGTCGGTGCCGGTGCCGTCGGTTGTGTCGGTGCCGTCGGTTGTGCCGGTGCTTCCCGTGACCGCGCCGGAGTCGGTTCCGGACCCGGGGTCCGCGCCGCTTCCGGCCCGTTCGGCGGCCGTCCCGTCCTCCCCCTCGGTGTCCGGGCCGGTGCCGGCCCGGGGCCGTCCGAGGTGCCGTAGCCGTGTCATCGGCTCTCGTCCTCCTCCGCCGTGCGCGCGAGCGGTACCGCGCTCAGTGCCTTGACCTTCCACTCCCCCTCGCCCGTGCGGGCCAGGACCGCCTCCAGGCGCTTGCGGTCCGTGGTCGGTGTCTTCGATCCGGTGGGCGTGACCTCGACGCGCACGGTCGCGATCAGCTTGGCGGTGCCCGCGCGGGTGTCCAGGGCGGTGAGCGCGGCCTCCGTGACCGTGCCCCGCGCCGAAGCGCCCTCCCGCGGGACGGTGCCGCCCAGTTCGTCCCGGAGCGGGCCGGTCGAGGCGGCGCGCCAGTCCTGGATGCCGTCCCGGGCCCGCTCCCGGGACGAGGCGTCGAGGGTGTTGAGGACGGCGAGCCGCTCGCGTCCGTCGGCCAGTGCCTCGTCGCGTTCACGGCCGTACGCGAGGGAGTCGTCGCCCCGCGCCTGGGCGTACGTCCACGCCCCGGTGCCGCAGAAGGCCAGCGCCAGTGCCAGGCCGGCACCGGTCAGGACGCGTGCCCGCCTCATCGGCCCGCCTCCGGGTCCGCGCCGAGCAGCCCCGCCAGACCGGTCGCCCGCGCGCCGCCCGTGTCCGGCAGGGCCAGCGCGCCCGGCAGGGACGCGGCGGACCCGGCCGGGGCCGAGGCGGTACTGCCCATGCCGTCCGTGCTGCCCGTGCTGCCCGAGGGCAGGGAGCCGGGCTTGGCCGGGTCGGGTACGGCGCCGCCCCGGGGCGCGTGGGCGGACCCTCGTACGTTGACGCCGCTCGCGGCCGGGGCCGTGCAGGCGGCGCCGGTGTTGAGGGCCGGTGCGGTACCGAGGTCGAGGCCGGTGCGGTACCGGGTGCCGTCGTAGCCGTCGGTGCAGGGCAGGGGCTGGAAGAAGGTGACGGCCAGGCCGAGGTTCATCTTTCCTCCGTCGACGGCGGTGGCGCCGGCCGAGACGGCCTCCGGGTACTTCACGAGCAGTTCCTCGATGCCGCGCTGCCGGGTGACGGCGATCTCGGAGGTGGTGAGCAGGTTGGCGAGGACCACGCCCAGGCTGGGGTCCAGGTCCCGCAGCAGCCCGCTGACCTGCGTGGCGGCCTCGGGTGTGACGGTCAGCAGGCGGCGCAGGTCGGCGTCGGAGCCCTTGAGGGCGCGGGCCAGTTCCGTGGCGCCGTCGGCGAAGCCGCGGATGGCCTCCGCCTCCTCGGCCTGGGTGCGCAGCACGGTCTCGCCGTCGGCGAGCAGGCGGGTGGTGGCGGGCAGGTTGCGGTCGGCGGCCTCGATGAAGGCGCTGCCGTTGTCCAGCAGCTTCTGGAGGTCGTCGCCGTGCCCCTCGAACGCCTTGCCGAACTCGTCGACGACCGTGCGCAGATCCTCCAGCGGCACGGACCTGGTGAGGTCGTCCAGGCTGGTGAGGACGTCGGTGACGGGGGCCGGCACCTCCGTGTCGGGTTGCTCGATCCGGCTGCCGTCGGCGAGGTAGGGGCCGGCGTCGCTCTCGGGCCGCAGGTCGATGTACTGCTCGCCGACCGCGGAGAGCCCGGCGACCACGGCCCGGGTGTCGGCCGGGATGCGGGGCGCGGACTTCTTGATGCGCAACTGGGCGACCACCCCGTCGGCGGTGAGGTCGATCCGGCCGACCCGGCCCACCGAGACGCCTCGGTAGGTGACGTCGGAGTGGGTGAACAGGCCGCCGGTGCGCGGGAGTTGCACCTCGACCGTGTAGTGGTCGGCGACGCCGACGTACCGGCCGAGGTCGGCGTAGCGGATGCCGAGGAAGCTCAGGACCAGGACGGCGATGAGGAGGAAGGCGAGGTTCTTCAGGCGTACGGCGAGGGTGATCATCCGTGGGTGCCTCCGTCCCCGGTCTCGTGGGTGGGTGTCGGTACGGAGGGCAGGGGCAGCGGTGCCGAGGGGGAGGCCGTGGCTCCGGTGCCGGACCGCTTGCGGGGCGCGGAGGTGTCCCGTTCGCTCTGCGGCGTGGCGGTCGGCGAGGGGGTGCTCCCCGGTACCAGGGGCGGGATCACCTGGGTGCCCGGGACGGCGGTCATGCTCAGGTACACGTTGAGGTAGTCGCCCTTGACGCCGTTCAGCACCTCGTCGGTGAACGGGTAGGTGAGCAGCACCTGGAGGGAGTCGGGCAGGTCGCTCCCCGCGTCGGCGAGGGCCTTCAGGGTGGGGGCGAGGGCCTTGAGGTCGGCGACCATGTCGTCCTTGCCGGCTTCGACGGTGGAGACGGCGACCCCGGACAGGGTGTCCAGGGAGCGCAGCATGGTCAGCAGGGAGCCGCGCTGTTCGTGCAGCGTCTTCAAGCCGGGCGTGAGGCCGGTCACGACGGTGCGGACGTCGTCCTCGCGGCCGGCGAGGGTGGCGGCGAGCCGGTTGACGCTGTCCAGGGCGTCGGTGATGTCGTCGCGGTGGTCGTCGAGGTCGGCCACGAGTTCCTCGACCCGCTTGAGCATGGAGCGCACCTCGGGTTCGCGTCCGCCGAGGGCCTCGTTGAGTTCCCGGGTGATGGTCTTGAGCTGGTTGACGCCGCCGCCGTTGAGCAGCAGGGACAGGGCGCCGAACACTTCCTCGACCTCGGTGTTGCGGCCGGTGCGGGAGAGCGGGATGACACCGCCGTCACGGAGGGTGCCGGCGGCGGACGGCTCGGCCGGCGCGACGAGTTGGACGTACTTCTCGCCGAGCAGGCTGGACTGTTCCAGGCGGGCGCCGGCGTCGCGGGGCAGTTCGACGTCGCCGTTGATCTCCATGGTGACCCGGGCCGCCCAGGTGTCGCCGTCGAGGCGGATGCCGGTGACCCGGCCCACGGCGACGTCGTTGACCTTGACCGCGGCGTGCGGCACCAGGCTGAGGGCGTCGGCCAGTTCGGCGGTGACGGTGTAGGGGTGCGGGCCGAGGTCGGCGCCGCCCGGCAGGGGGAGGTCCTCGATGCCGTCGAAGCGCGGGGCGGTGACGGAGAACGCGCCGAAGGCGAGGGTGAATCCCAGGCCGAGGGCGAGGAGCCCGCCGATCCCGGTGCCGAGGGCGGCGCCGGTGCCGAGCGCCCGCCGCCGTACCGTGCCGTGCGGGGGCTCGACGCGGTCCGCCTCGGCGGTCTCCACCTGCTCCGCGCCGGTGGCGTCCTCCGGCTCGGACGCCTTTCCCCGGCGTCCCACGACCCGTTTCACCGCTCCCCCTTCCCGGTGCCCGAGGTCGCGGAGCCGCCGGTGGCCGGCAGGGGCAGCAGCGGGCCGCCCATGCTGATCTCGTTGAGGTCGGCGCGGCCGTCGATCATGCCGGTGCCGGGGTCGTAGGCGCCGGCGAGGTTGTCGGCGGCCAGCGGGGCGACGTCCAGGGCCTCGGCCAGGGAGGCGCGCTGGCGGACGAGTGTCCGGGTGATGGGGACGAGCCGTTCGACGTTCTTCTTCAGCTCGCCCCGGTTGTCCTCGATGAAGGTCTTCACCTGGCCGAGCGCCGTGCCGAGTTCCTCCAGCGCGCCCGCCAGGTCGTCCTTGTTGTCGGCGAAGTAGCCGACGACCGTGTCCAGCCGTTCCTGGGCGGTGCGTACGTCGGTGTCCTTCTCCGCCAGCATCGTGGTGAAGGTCTGGAGGCTGCTGAGGGTGGCGAACAGGTCGTCGTCGGCGCCGTCGAGGGTCTTGGCGGCCTTGCCGAACTCCTCGATGCTCTCGCCGATCGCCTCGCCGTTGCCGTCGAGGTTGGCGGCGCCGGTCCTCAGCAGGTCGGACAGGGCGCCGGAGGAGTTGGCCCCGTCCGGCCCGAGCGCTTTGCCGAGGTCGGTGATCGAGGCGTAGAGCTGGTCGATCTCGACCGGGGTGCGGTTGCGGGAGGCGGGCAGCACGGCGCCGTCGGCGAGGGCGGGACCGGAGCGGTAGGCCGGGGTGAGCTGGACGTAGCGGTCGGCGACGATGCTCGGCGCGATCACCAGGGCCCGTGCCGACTTCGGTACCCGTACGCCGTCGGCCAGGGCGAGTTCGACCCGCACCCGGGTGCCCTCGGGGCGGACCGAGGCGACCTCGCCGACGCGGACGCCGAGGATGCGCAGGTCGGAGCCGGCGTAGATGCCGACGGCGCGGTCGAAGTAGGCGGTGACGCGGGTGCCGTCGCGGTCCAGGGCGCGGGCGGTGACGAGTCCGGCGGCGACCACGGCCAGGGCGATCGCGGCCGTGAGGAGTTTTCTGCGCTTGCTCACGTCACTCACCGCTCCCCCGGGCCGCCCGCTGCTCGGGCGGCATGCACGACGTCTTGGGCTGGGACTGGGCGGGCAGGTAGTCGCGGGGCACCACCCCGCACAGGTAGCTGTCGAACCAGCGGCCGTTGCCGAGGGTGTTGCCGACGAGCCGGTAGTAGGGGCCGACCAGGGCGAGGGTCCGGTCGAGCTGGGTGCTGTTCTCCTCCAGCACGGTGGTGACCCGGCCGAGCGCCTTCAGGGTGGGGCCGAGCTGCTTCTCGTTGTCCTTCACCAGGCCGGTCAGTTCGGTGCTCAGGCCGCGGCTGCCCTTCAGCAGGGCGGTGATCGCGTCGCGGCGGTCCTTCAGTTCGCCGAGCAGGGGTCCGGCGTCCTCGATGAGGGTCTCGAAGCTGGATTTGTTGTCCTTCAGTGTCTCGGTGAACTGTGCGCTGCCCTTGAGGAGTTCGGACAGTTCGCGGTCGCGCTTGGAGACGGTGCGCGAGAGGTCGGACAGTCCGGTGGCGGCCTTGCGGACGTGCGGCGGCGAGTTCTCGAAGGTCTTCGAGATCGTCTCGAAGCTCTTGGCGAGCTGCTGGGTGTCGATGGCGTCGACGGTGGAGCTGAGGTCCTGGAACGCCTGGGTGACGTCGTACGGCGAGGTGGTCCGGGTGCGCGGGATGCGGTGGCCGGGGTCCTGTTCCGCGGTGCCGAGCGGGTCGAGGGCCAGGTACTTGTCGCCGAGCAGGGTCTTGATGGCGATGGCGGCGGTGGTCCGGTCGCCGATCCAGGCGTCCTCGACCTCGAAGGTGACCTTCACCCGGTCGCCGTCGAGGGCCACGCCGGTCACGTCGCCGACCTTGACGCCGGCCACGCGCACTTCGTCGCCCTCGTCGAGGCCGGCCGCCTCGGTGAAGTCGGCGGTGTAGGTGGTGCCGCCGCCGGTGAGGGAGAACCGGTCGGCGTTGTAGGCCAGGACGGTCAGCAGGGCCAGCAGGAGCAGGCCGGCCAGGGCGACGGCGACCGGGTCGCGGTCCTTGACCGGCTTCAGCCTCGGCGGGCGGGAGCGGCGGGGCGCGGGGGCCGGGGTGTCGCGGCGTGCGGGCCGCTGGAGCAGGGTCATGCGCCGCACCTCGCTTCGGTGACCGCGATGCCGGTGGGCGGCTTCTCGCCGGTGGAGGTGGTCACGCCGTCCACGCGGGCCTCGCAGAGGTAGAGGTTGAACCAGGAGCCGTAGGAGGACAGGCGGCCCAGGGCGGTCAGCTTGGCGGGGGTCCGCTCCAGGAAGTCCTCGATCTGCGGGGTGGCGTCGGCGAGGTTGCCGGAGAGCCGTCCCAGTTCGCGGATGTCCTCCTTCAGAGGCGCGCGTCCGTCCTGGAGGAGGTCGGCGGTGACGGTGGTCAGGTCGCCCATGGCGGCGACGGCCTTGCCCAGTGGCTCGCGGTCGTCGTTGAAGCCGGTGACGAGCTTCTGGAGGGTGTCGACGAGGTCGTCGAAGTCGGCTTCGCGGTCGTTGAGGGTGGTCAGGACCGTGTTGAGGTTCTTCACCACCTCGCCGACGACCTGGTCCTTGGCGGCGACCGTGGTGCTGACGGAGCCGATGTGCCTCAGGAGGCTGTCGACGGTGCCGCCCTCGCCCTGGAGGACCTGCACGATGGAGCCGGCGAGTTCGTTGACGTCCTTCGGGGAGAGGCCCTCGAAGAGCGGTTTGAAGCCGTTGAAGAGCAGGGTCAGGTCGAGCGCGGGGGCGGTCCGGTCGAGCGGGATGGTGTCGCCGGCGTCGAGGGCGCCGGTGAGGTCGCCGCTGCCCCGGTCCAGGGCGATGTAGCGCTGCCCGACCATGTTGAGGTACTTCACGGCGGCGGTGGTCGACGCGGGCAGGGTGCGGTCGTCGCGGACGGTGAAGGTGACCTGCGCGGTGCGCCGGTCGACGACGCGGACGTCGGTGACCTCGCCGACCTCGACGCCGGAGATGCGGACGCTGTCGCCGTCGGTGACTCCGGTGGCGTCGGTGAACAGCGCCTTGTAGGTGAGGCTGTCGTCGCCGACGCCGGTGCCGGAGACGCTCAGCCCGAGGACGGTGGTGGCCAGTGCGGTGACCACCAGGAAGGCGAGGGACTTCAGCAGCGGTCCGGTCAGCGGCCGGCGGCGGGTGTGGGCCGTGCGCCGGGGGTCGGCGGTGTGCCGGAACGTCATCGCAGGGTCACCTCCGTGCCGCGCAGCACCGGCCCCGCCAGCAGGCTGCTCCACTCGGGGAGGTCGGCGGGGGCCTTGCCGGTGGCGGGTGCGAGGAGTTCGTTGACGAGGTCGTTCTCCTGCGGGGAGTTGGCCGGCCCCAGGTCCTGTCCGGCCGCCGCGGGCACCTGTGCGGCCGGTCGCGCGGCGACGCCGAGGTAGGGCACGGGGTAGCAGCGGGGGCCGCCGCCGGCGTCGTAGGAGGGGGTGTCGGTGCCGGGGCGGTAGGCGCCGCGCGAGGGCACGGTGGTGACGTCGACGCGCAGGCCGGGGCGGTCGGTGCCCTTGCCGAGGGCCTTGTCCATGGCGGGCACGAAGTCGGCGAGGGTGCGCAGGGTGCAGCCGAAGGCCGAGGAGTACTCGGCGAGCAGTTCCAGGGTCGGCCGGGAGGAGGCGGAGAGCCGGATGATGTTGTCCTTGTTCTGCCGCAGGAAGGCGGTCAGGTCCTCGGCCGTCCTGGTGGTGGCGCCGAAGGTGCCGGCCAGCTCGCTCTCCTTCTCCGCCAGGGTGCCGGTGGTGGTGGTGAAGTCGGTGAGGGCGTCGAGGATGTCCGGGGCGGCGTCGGCGTAGACCTGGCTGACCTTCACGAGCTGTCTGAGGTCGCGGTTGAGGGTGGGCAGGTGGGGGTTGAACTCGCGCAGGTGCGAGTCGAGCAGGGCGAGGGTCTCGCCGAGCCGGTCGCCGCGGCCCTCCAGGGCCTGGGAGACGGCGGAGAGGGTGGCGGAGAGCTTCTGCGGCTGCACGGCGGTGAGCATGGGCAGCACGTTGTCCAGGACCTGCTGGAGTTCGACGGCGCTGGCCGAGCGGTCCTGCGGGATGACGGCACCGGCGGCCAGGCGGCGCGCGGAGGGCGTCGCGGGCGGGACGAGGGCGACGAAGCGTTCGCCGAACAGAGTGGTCGGCAGCATCTGGGCGCGTACGTCGGCCGGTATGTCCTCGCGGGCGCCGGGCCGCAGGGCGAGGGTGAGCCGGGCGCCGTCGTCGGTCGGTTCGATCTCGCGGACCTCGCCGACGACGACGCCGCGCAGCTTCACCTCGGCGCCCAGGTGCATCTCGTTGCCGACGGCGGCGGTCTCCACGACCACCGGGTCGGAGGCGGTGAACCGCTTGTCGTAGACGGCGACGGCGAGCCACACCAGCAGGGCGGGGACCACCAGGAAGACCACTCCGGCGAGCCGGCGGCGCACCGTCGCGCCGCGTGCCGTGTGCGTTGCGGTCATGTCACCCCGCCACCTTCACGGTCGTGGTGGCACCCCACAGGGCCAGGGACAGGAAGAAGTCGGTGACGCTGATCAGCACGATCGCGTTGCGCACCGACCGGCCGACGGCGACGCCGACGCCGGCCGGGCCGCCGGAGGCGCGGTAGCCGTAGTAGCAGTGGGCGACGATCACCATGACGCTGAAGATCAGCACCTTCAGGACGGAGAGCACCACGTCCGTGGGTGACAGGAACAGGTTGAAGTAGTGGTCGTACGTGCCCCGGGACTGGCCGTTGAAGAGGACCGTGACGTAGCGGGAGGCCAGGTAGGAGGAGAGCAGCCCGATCGCGTAGAGCGGGATGATGGCGACGACGCCGGCGATGATGCGGGTGGTGACCAGGTAGGGCAGGGAGCGGATGCCCATGCCTTCGAGGGCGTCGACCTCCTCGTTGATGCGCATGGCGCCGAGCTGGGCGGTGAAGCCGGCACCGACGGTCGCGGAGAGGGCGAGCCCGGCGACCAGCGGGGCGATCTCGCGAGTGTTGAAATACGCGGAGACGAACCCGGTGAACGCGGCGGTGCCGATCTGGTCGAGGGCCGCGTACCCCTGGAGTCCGACGACGGTTCCGGTGAACAGGGTCATCGCGATCATCACGCCGATGGTGCCGCCGACGACCCCGAGGCCGCCGGTGCCGAAGGCGACCTCGGCGAGCAGCCGCTGCACCTCCTTGAGGTAGCGGCGCAGGGTGCGCGGAATCCAGAGCAGGGAGCGTACGTAGAACAGGAGTTGGTCGCCGGAGCGGTCGAGCCAGACGAGCGGGGAGGCCATGGACCTCAGCCTCCCTTCGGCGGTACGAGCTGGAGGTAGACGCCCGTCATCACCATGTTGACGAAGAAGAGGAGCAGGAAGGTGATGACGACGGACTGGTTGACGGCGTCGCCGACGCCCTTGGGGCCGCCGCGCGGGTTGAGGCCCCGGTAGGCGGCGACGACGCCGGCGATGAACCCGAAGACCAGCGCCTTGAGTTCGCTGACGTAGAGGTCGGGAAGCTGGGCGAGGGCGGAGAAGCTGGCGAGGTAGGCACCGGGGGTGCCGTCCTGGAGGAAGACGTTGAAGGCGTAGCCGCCGAGGATGCCGACCACGGAGACCAGGCCGTTGAGCAGGACCGCGACGCCCATGGTGGCCAGGACGCGGGGCACCACCAGGCGCTGCACGGGTGAGACGCCCATGACCTCCATGGCGTCCAGTTCCTCGCGGATGGTGCGCGAGCCGAGGTCGGCGCAGATCGCGGAGCCGGCCGCGCCCGCGATGAGCAGGGCGACGATGAGCGGGCTGGCCTGCTGGACGACGGCCAGCACGCTGGCGCCGCCGGTGAAGGACTGGGCGCCGAGCTGCTGGGTGAGCGAGCCGACCTGGAGGGCGATCACGGCGCCGAACGGGATCGAGACCAGGGCCGCGGGCAGGATGGTGACGCTGGCGATGAACCAGAACTGCTCGACGAACTCCCGGAACTGGAAGGGGCGCCGGAAGATCGCGCGGCCCACCTCGGCGGCGAGCGCGAAGAGCCGGCCGGTCTGCCGCAGGGCGCCGGTGATCATGCGCCGCTCCCGGTGGCCGGCATCGGGAGCGTCGCGGTGGTGCCGCCGGGCGCGGCGGCGCCGGGTGTGCCGGGTGCGGTGGGCGCGCCGGACGCGGCGTACGTGCGCTCGATGGCGGCGCGGGCGGCGGGCGGCAGCGTGTCGAGCATGCCCAGGACCCGCTCCCGGCGCCGGGTGACGGCGCGGCGCGGCGGGAGTCCGGGGGACGGCTCCAACTGCGGGACGATCTCCCGCGGCCGGTCGCCGTCCGCGCCGCCCGGTGCCGCGGCCTCGGCGGCGAGGGTGGCGGCGTCCTTCTCCTCCGACATCCCGATCGGGCCCTCGCGGCGGCCGGCCAGGAACTGCGCCACCACCGGTTCCTCGCTGGTGAGGAGCACCTCGCGCGGGCCGAAGGTGACCAGTTCGCGCCGGAAGAGCATGCCCATGTTGTCGGGGACCGTGGCGGCGATGTCGAGGTTGTGGGTGACGATCAGCATCGTCGCGTCGATCTGCGCGTTCAGGTCGATCAGCAACTGGGAGAGGTAGGCGGTGCGGACGGGGTCGAGCCCGGAGTCGGGTTCGTCGCACAGGATGATCTGCGGGTCGAGCACGAGCGCGCGGGCGAGTCCGGCCCGTTTGCGCATGCCGCCGCTGATCTCCCCCGGCAGTTTGCCCTCGGCGCCCAGCAGCCCGACGACCTCGATCCGCTCCATGACGATGCGGCGGATCTCGGACTCCTTCTTCCGGGTGTGCTCGCGCAGCGGAAAGGCGATGTTGTCGAAGAGGGACATGGAACCGAAAAGGGCGCCGTCCTGGAACATGAGCCCGAACTTTTTCCGGGTCTCGTAAATATCTCGCTCAGGACTGTTCACCATGTCGACGCCGTCGATGAGGACACGGCCGCGCTCCGGCTTCAGCAGTCCGATGAGCGACTTGAGGAACACGGTCTTTCCGGTGCCGGACGGACCGAGCATGACGCTCACCTCGCCGGCCGGCAGCGTGAGGCTCACGTCCTGCCAGATCTTCTGCCTGCCGAATGACTTCGTGAGCCCCTCGACGACCACTTCGATTCCCATATCACCTCCAAAGAGGGTGAAGCCGGTGCGCACCGCGGAGCGCACGTGGAGCCGGTGCCCGGTTCACTGACAACAGGCGGGGCGCCGGCTCCCTCCCCGTTCTTTGTCACCGCGCAGACACCTCCCGCCGCGGACTTGTCCGCCGCGTGCGGGACAGGGTCGCGCGGCCCCCGGGGCCGGGGACTCGCGCGGCCCCGCCGGCGGATGCCCGGCCTGAAGGAGGACAAGGCCGGAAGTCATCCGTCGCGCCTCCTCGGCATGGGGGCACCCACCAGGAGATCAGCGCCGCGCTCGGCACGCTACGGCCGAGTAACCTGAGGGGGCAAGAGACGGATACCGAGTTTCCCGAACGATTCGGTCCGGCCACCGCGACTTTGTCAGCGCGGCGACAAATACCGGGCCTCTTCTTGTCACTCGGTGAGCAGAACGGGCCCAGGCGGAGGCCGGGAACCCGCTTCGGCCCCGCCCGCACGGTCCGGCGCCGGACCCGGCACGGGCGCCGCCCTTAGCAGCGGGTGACTAAGCCGGACAGCGGACTGCTCACCTGGGAGCAGGTATTTCCACCTCTTCAAAGAATCTTGGTCGGCGCCATTGTTCGCTTAAGTTTCTCGCAAGTAACGTCATGGCTCGCGGATATCGAGAGCCGCGGGCCGCCCGTTCTCCCACCCCACGGTCACGGGCGCGATCCTCTTCCGCCGGTCAATTCACAAGGGAGTCCCCACCTCATGAAGAAACCTCTGACCAGAATCGCCGTCGTGGCGGGCGCGGGCGCCGCCGCCTTCGCCATGGCCGTCGCCCCCGCGTCGGCCGTTCCCTCCACGGTCTGGACCGTCACCCCGTCGCCGGCCAACTTCACGGCGACCAACAGCGGGAACATCGTCCTGACCGCCAACATCCCGATGACGTGTACGACGTCCAGCGCCTCGGGCACGATGGCCAGCGCGACCGGCAACCCCGCGACGGTGGCCAGCATCAACGCCATCAACTTCGGCACCAGCGCCCAGCCGTGCACCAGCGTCCTGGGCAACGTCACGACCGTGGCGACCACCCCCTGGACCGTCGTCGCCCAGGACTACACCGCCTCCACCGGTGTGACCAAGGGCTACGTCGGCAACGTCAAGGCCAAGGTGACCGCCGGCGCCTGCGTGTTCAACGTGCAGGGCAAGGCGTCCGCCACCTACACCAACTCCACCGGCATCCTCGCGGTGTCCAGCGTCAGCGGCGAACTGACCGTCACCTCCGCCTCCGGCTGCGGCACCGTGGTCACCACCTCCACCAAGCCCACCTTCAAGGGCAACTACGCGGTCAAGGTCACGGGCACCAGCACCATCCCGAAGATCGTCGGCAGCAACCCGTAAGCGGGGCACGGCTCGCCGCCGCCCGGCCGGTGACCCCGGCCGGGCGGCGGGCCGCCCGCACGCGGTGGCCGGCGCCGGCCACCGCGACCGTGGAACGACCCGAGCGGAGTGACACATGACAGGCCCCCGCAGCGCCGTCCGGCGGACGGCCCGCAGCCGCGCCCGGAGCGCGGTGATAGCCGCGTTCGTCGTGCTGGCCGCCACCGTGCCCGTGGCGGCCGGGGCGACCGGTACGCAGCGGATCGACGCCGCGCTGCCGTACGTATGCCTCTTCCCCTCCGGGGAGCAGTCCGCGACGGTACGCGTATCGGCGGGCCTGCCCGAACGGGTGGCGGCCGGTGAGCCGATCGAGCCGGCGGAGGTGAGCCAGACCGTCGAGCTGCCTCAGGCGGCGGTGGCGGACCTCGCGGCGCTGGGCGCGGCCGACGTACGGGCGGCGACCCGGCTCGCGGTCGGCGTCACCCAGGGCGAGGCCACCGCCGAAGCGACCTGGCGCGGCGAGGCGGAGGCCACGGCGCTGCCCGCGACCGGCCCGCTGGAGCTGACCGCCACGGGGGCCGTGCCCTCCGTGACCGGACAGGGCTCGGGCGAACTGGCCCTGACCGCGGGCGGTTTCGCGCTGGACCTGGCCCTGACCACCGCGGACGGCGGCGCCACCGACCCCGGCTCGGTGACCGTGGACTGCACGCTGGCCGCGGACGCCCCGGACGGGGGCAGGCTGGCCGCCGTGCGGGTCGGCGCCGACGAGGAGGGCGGCGGCAGCACCGCCCCGGGCGGCTCGCCGTCCGGAACACCCTCCGTCTCCGGCACGCCGGACGAACCCGGGACGCACGCCCCGGACGGCGACCCGGCGGACCGGCAGGGCGAGCGCGCCCCCGAGGTCACGCCGCCCGCGCCGGGCGGCGGCACCGCCGCCGAGCGCACCGCGCCGGCCTGCAAGTACGACGAGAAGTACCCGGCCGGGCCGATGTCGCTGAACGCCTACATCACCGGCTACTCCAACGTGAACAAGCTCCGCGGCGCCGCGTTGATTCCGCCGTTCTGCACCCTCATCACCCAGGGCGAGCCGCAGTTCGAGTTCTTCCCGGACTTCAGCGGTGCCACCATCACCCAGCACTCCACCGCCGACCTGTGGTACCAGCAGCGCAAGGAGACGCCGCCGTTCGAGGCGACGTTCCTGACCTTCGACTTCACCCCGACCACGGCCACGATGGTGCTGGAGCAGACGGGTCCGATGACCATCGACTCCAACGGCAGCACCGACTTCCTGTTCACCAGCACGGACACCTACGTCCGGGCACCGGTCGTGCTCCGGGTGACGTCCCTGAAGGTCAACGGCACCCCGCTGGACGTCGGGACCGAGTGCCGCACCAGGACGTCCCTCGCCTCCCAGGACCCGGAGCCGGAGAAGTACCCCGGTGATCACCTGGTGCTGCACGGCCGGGGCGAGCAGACCACCGGCGAGCCCGCCACCGGCTACCTGCTGCTGTCCGGCGGCCCGCTGACCGGAAAGGTCGACATCCCGGCCTTCACGGGCTGCCGCACCGCCGGCGGCGAGAACCTCGACCGCCTGCTCACGGCCTCGGTCTCCGGTCCCGGCAACTACGTCAAGATGATCCAGGGGCAGGCGTGCTTCGTCTCGGCCGACGTGCTCAACCCGGACGAATGCACCGAGGACGGCCAGCCCAAGAAGATCCCCGTAGCCGAACGCTGATCTTTCCCTCCCTCTCCCCCGAACCGGAAGGCCACATGATGCGGTTCTCCCTCAGCGCCAGAGTCGCCACCACCGCCACCGCCCTCGGCACCGCCCTCGGCGCGTTCGCCTCCATGGGCACCGCCACCGCGGCGGCGGCCGTACCGAACGGCGAGTGGGCGCCCTTCACCCGCTGTCCCGTGGACGCCTCGGCGATGCTGGCCGCCGACGGCCTGGCCCGCACCCCGCAGTGCGTGGTGTCCGCCTCGTCGAGCGGCTCCATCAAACTGGGCAAGACCACCGTGACCACGGGCAAGACCAACCTCCAGATCGGGGTCGTGCAGAACTCCGACGGCACCAGTTCCGTGGTGGCCCCCGCCGGCGGCGCCCTCATCGCCGACTCCGCGACCGTCCCCGGCGGACTGCTGGGGCTGATGTGCCCGAGCAACATCCCCGCGATCACGGCCATCTGCGAGCAGCTCAGCAACAGCACCCTCAACAAGATCACGGCGACCGTGGAGTCCGTCGGCGCCCCCTACGCCTTCGACCAGACCGCAGGCATCCTCACCGACCAGCCGATCGTGGCCATACCGGTCCGCATCCACCTGGAGAACCCGTTCCTCGGCAGCAAGTGCTACATCGGCACCGCGGCCAACCCCGTCGTCCTGCGCCCGGAGAACCGGCAGTTCCCCGAGTTCGGCATGTCGTTCTTCCAGGGTGACGGAACGCCCGCCGAGGACGGCGAGATGAGCCGCATCAACCTCACCGGGGCCACGCAGAACGACAGCACCTTCGCCGTGCCCGGCGCCAGCGGCTGCGGACTGGGCCTGCTCGGCCTGATCGACGCGGCGGTCAACGCCAAGACCGGGCTGCCCTCCCCCGCCGGGAACAACAGCCTGACCCTCAACGACACCCGGACCTACCTCGCCGGTCTGAACGCGCCCGGCACCTTCGCCCCCAACGCCGGCAAGCGCCTCGCGCAGAACTGGCACTCCGCCGTCGACTGACCGTCGCCCGAACGGCGATTCTCAGCCGTCCCGGCAGCGTTGTCACGCCCCCCGGCACCGAAATGTGCACGGACTGTGTACGTCTCACCGAACTTGTCTTAGCTTCAGCAGCCGAGACACGCGTACCTCAGGTCCGGTCGTGTGTCCCTTCCGTGAAGGCCGGGGACACACGACCGGTGCACCGTGGGCACCGGAGAGCAAGGGACGGCACTCATGCCTTCAACCACGCGACCGCCGGAAGTCGGTGAACCGCTCGAACCCCTTCCCAAGGAGTTCGCCGCCTTCATGAGACCGGAGTTACCCGGACTCATGAAGGAGATCGGCGCCGAGGTCACCAGGGCCTACCCCGTGTACGGGCGGCTGCTCAACGGCCCCAACGCCGACGCCATCCGGCAGGGCGTCGAGCAGGCCCTGTACGCCTTCGTGGACCGCGTCGCCGACCCCGGCAAGAACGCTGTGCTCCGCGACGAACTGCTGCGCAAGTTCGGCCGCGTGGAAGCCTACGAGGGCCGCGAACTCGACACCCTCCAGGGGGCGTACCGGCTCGGTGCCCGCATCGCCCTGCGCCGCGCCAAGGCCCTGGGCCAGCAGTACCAGCTCTCCCCCGCCCTGATCCTCGCCTTCGCCGACGCGCTCTTCGCCTACGTCGAGGAACTGGAGCGGATCTCCCGCGAGGGTTACGTCGAAGTGCAGTCGCGCGCCTTCTCCGAGGTGCCGGCGCGGCGCAGACGGCTGCTCCACCTCATACTCGCCGCTCCCCCGCTGCCCCAGACGCTCACCGGGCTGTGCGAGGCCGCCGCCTGGCACCTGCCCGCCGACGTCACCATGGTCGCCCTGCGCTCACCGGTGCCCGAGCACCTGGAGGCGGGGCTGGCCGACGACGTCCTGTTCGACCTGGACGTCCCGCAGCCGCACCTGCTGGTGCCCGGCGGCCTCACCCCGGAACGCCTGGCCATGCTCGAAGCCGCCCTGGGCAACTGCCACGCCGTGCTGGGGCTGACCGTGCCCCTGGCGCAGGCGGCCGACTCCATCCGCTGGGCGCGCCGCGTGCTGCAACTGATCGACGAGGGAGTGGTGGCCGACGCCCCCGTGGTCCGCTGCGCGGACCACCTGGTGACGCTGTGGCTGCTGTCGGACCCGGCTCTGGTGTCCCACATCGCGGCCGGGGAGCTGGCCCCGGTCGACGACCTCCCGGCCAGCCGCCGCGACCGGCTCGTGGAGACCCTGCGGGTGCACGTCTCCACGCGGGCGCCGGCGGAACAGGTCGGCGAGCTGCTGGGGGTGCACGCCCAGACCGTCCGGTACCGCCTGCGCAACCTGGACTCCCTGCTGGGCGACCGGCTCGCCGATCCCGACCACCGCTTCGCCCTGGAGGCCGCGCTGCGCGCCCTGCACCTGCTCTCCGGCGGCGCCGGCGAGTAGGGGGCCGGGGGCCTCACGGCCCGCCGGTGCCGTCCGGGGCGGGGGCCCGCGGCAGGCGCAGCTCGAAGCAGGCTCCGAGGGTCCGGGGGGCCAGGGTGAGGGTGCCGCCGTGGCGGTGGGCCAGGTCGCGGGCGATGGCCAGGCCCAGCCCGGTGCCGCCGTGGTCGCGGGAGCGGGCGTCGTCGAGCCGGACGAAGCGTTCGAAGACGCGCTCGGCGTCCTCGGGGGGCACGCCCGGCCCGTCGTCGTGCACGGTGAGGACGGTCCAGGCGTCCTCGCTCCGGACGGTGAGCTGGACGCGGTGGGCGGCGTGGCGGACGGCGTTGTCGAGGAGGTTGCGCAGCAGCCGTTCGTACCCGTCGGGGTCTCCGTGGGCGTACGCGGGGGCGGCGCCGTCGCAGGTCAGGGTCAACGACCGTCCGTCGGGGCGGTGCCGCTCGGTCAGCTCGGCGGCGAGGGCGGTCAGGTCGACGGTCTCGGCGTCGGCCGCGGGGGCGCGGGTGTCGAGGCGGGCCAGGAGCAGCAGGTCCTCGGCGAGGGCCTGGAGGCGGCGGGTCTGCCGGGCGGCGGTGGTGACCGCGGCGGGCCAGTCGGTGCGTTCCGGGTAGGCGAGCGCGACTTCGAGGCTGGCCAGCAGGGTGGTGAGGGGGCTGCGCAGTTCGTGGGCGGCGTCCGCGACGAAGCGGCGCTGCTGGGCGGCGGCGTTCTCCAGGCGTTGCAGGGTGGTGTTGAGGGTGGTGGCCAGGGCGGCGATCTCGTGCCCCGTGGCGGGGACGGTGACGCGTTCGCGGGGGTCGCTCGGGGTGACCGAGGCGGTGAGCACGCGGATGGCCTCGACCGGCCGCAGCGCGATCCGGACGGCGAAGTAGGCGACGGCGGCGGTCAGTACGAGGCCGGCCAGCCCGGCCGGCAGCAGCAGGCGTTCGACGCTCCCGGTGATGGCCTCGGCCGTGTCCGGGAGCACCACCACGTAGACCCGCAGCCTGGCGTCGGCGGCGACACCGAGGGCGGCGGCCTCGCCGGCGGTCAGGTCGCCGGCGCCGAGGTCGCTGGACATGACCAGGTAGGTCCCGCCGGCCCGGTCGAATCCGTCCCCGGGCCTGTCGTCGCGCGGCGCCGGCAGGCGCAGGGGCCGGATGGTCGTGAGCGCGGAGTCGCCGGCCCGGGACGGGGCGGGCAGCACGTGGCGGGTGCCGGGGCGGTAGCTCTCCATGCCTCCGCCGTAGGCGACGGCGGAGCGCCGGCCGCTCGCGACGACCTCGTACGGCACGGCGTTCCTGCGGACCGGGACCACGCCCTCGCCGAGCTGGTCGACGAGGGTCCGGAGCTGCTCCTGCGCCTGCTTCTGCGCGATGTTCGCGGCCTCGCGGGAGAGGTCGTGGTGCACCCACCAGCCGACGGCGGCCAGGACGGCGGCGGCGGCCGAGGCGGCGGCCAGGGCCGCTCGGGCCCGTACCGAGCGCGGCCACCAGCGGCGGCGCGGCTCAGTCGCGGTCACGGTCGTCCACCAGCTTGTAGCCGATGCCCCGTACGGTCTGCAGGGACCGCCGGTGGAACGCGGCGTCCACCTTCTTGCGCAGGGCGCTGACCCGCGCCTCCACCAGGTTGGGGTCCTCCGCCTCGTCGGGCCACGCGTGGTAGAGCAGGTCCGCCTTGGAGACGGCCTGGCCCGCCCGGCGGGCCAGCAGTTCCAGCACGGCGAACTCCCTGGGGGTGAGGTCCACCCGGGTCCCGGCCCGGCGGCAGACCCGGCCGGCGACGTCCAGCGAGAGGTCGCCCACCGCGAGGACCGGCGGGGCCGCGGTGGCGGCCCGTCTGACCAGGGCCCGCAGCCGGGCCACGAGCACCAGGTAGGAGAAGGGTTTGACGAGGTAGTCGTCGGCCCCCGTGTCCAGGGCCTCCGCCTGGTCCCAGTCCCCGTCCTTGGCGGTGAGGATCAGGATGGGGGTCGCGTCGCCCTCCCGGCGCAACTGGGCGCACACCTTGTAGCCGTTGAGTCCGGGCAGCATCAAGTCCAGGACGACCAGGGCGTATTCGCCGGTGCGGGCCATCCACAGCCCCTGCCGGCCGTCATGGGCGAGGTCCACGCTGTAGCCCTCGGCGGTCAGGCCGGTGTGCAGGGTGTGGGCGAGGTCCACCTCGTCTTCGACCACCAGTATGCGCATGCGGTGCAGCCTCGCACAGCGCCGGGCCGCCTTCCTGATCGTCCGGTCAGGTTGGATCAGCAGCCGGTCAACGAGGTCCGGGCACCCTGGCCGGGCGTTTCCGCCGCTGCTGAAAGGCCCCGCCGCCGATGACTCTCGACACCCGTGTCCCCGCCGCGCCCGGCGCGGTCCTCCCTCCCGTACCGGTCCGTCGCCGATCACCGCGCCCGGCCGCGGCCGTCGTCGTCGGCGCGCCCATGGCGCTGACCGTCGCTCTGGGGCTCTGGGGAGTCCGCAGGCAGAACACCCTCTGGGGCGACGAGGTGGTCACCCGGCAGCTCGCGCGGCGCGATCTCTCGCAGATCTGGCACACCGCCCAGCACGTGGACCTGGTCCACGCCCTGTACTACGCCGTGATGCACGGGGTGTTCGGTCTCTTCGGCGACGGGCTGACGGCGCTGCGGCTGCCGTCCGTGCTGGCCATGTCCGTGGCGGCGGGCGGAGTGGGGCTGCTGGCGCTGCGCCTGGCGGGTCCCCGGGCCGCGCTCTGGACCGGGCTGGTGTTCCCGGTCCTGCCGCAGGTGCAGAAGTACGCGCAGGAGGGCCGCTCGTACGCCATGGTCTGTGCCCTGGTCGCCTGGGCCACCTACGTGCTCGTGGCCGGTGTTCGGCACCGCGGCCGGTGGCGGTGGGCGGTCTACGGCTCCCTCATGCTGCTGGCCTGCCTGCTCCATGAGTTCGCGGTCCTCGCCCTGGTCGCGCACGGTGTCACGCTGGCCGTCTCCCGTGTGCCACGGCCGGTGGCCAGGGCGTGGGGCGTGGCCGCCGCGGGCGTCGTGGCCGCGCTGGTGCCGCTGGCGGTGCTCAGTGCGGGGCAGTCGGAGCAGGTGTCCTGGATCGACGGGCCGGTGCGGCCGCGGTACTTCCTGGTGGTGGCGGTGGTGGGCCTGGCGTGCGCCCGGACGGCCCTGGGGACCAGGGGGCCGGTACGGCTTCCCGCGCTGGCCCTGCCGATCCTGGTGCTTCCGGGTCTGCTGCTGCTCATCGCCTCGCCGTTCAAGCCGCTGTTCGTCGACCGGTACGTGCTCTGCGCCGACATCGGGGTCGCCCTGCTGCTGGGCGCCTGGCTGGACCGCTTCCACCGGCGGTCCTCCCGCACCGCGTGGATCGCGGTGGTCGCCGTACTGGCCGCGCTCGTCCCGCCGAGCATCGCGCTGCGGACGCCGCAGAGCCGGAGCAACGACGCCACCGCCGTCGGCGCCGCCGTGCGCGAGGCGGGCCGCCCCGGCGACGGGCTGCTGTACCTCTCCGGCCGGCACCGGGTCCTGACCGGGGCCGACCCCGGTGACACCCGTTTCCTGACGGATCTGGCCCTGGCCCGGGACCCCGTCGCGTCCGGCACCCTCACGGGTGTCGAGTTCCCCGCCCGGGAGATCGCGGCCCGCATGCTGGAGTTCGACCGGATCGTCGCCGTCCGCGCGGCGGACGCGCACGCGTCGGCCGACCCTCGGGAGCGGGCGAAGACGGCCACCCTGCGGCGCCGGGCGGCAGCCGATGCCGAGTGAGAGCGCGATGGCGCTGCTCACCGACCGGCTGCGCCTCCTGGGGGACGACCTGCGCGGCGACCCCGGCGCCCGCGTCCTGCGTCTGCGGCCCGGCATGGACGGCCGCGCGTCGTACGCCGCCGTCCGTGCCCATGGGCCGCTGGTCCGCAGCCGACGCGGCCTGCTCTTCACCGCCACCTGGACGACGGCCAACGCCGTCCTGCGCAGCGGTGAGTTCAGGGCGGTGCCGACCATGGTGTCCGGCCGCAGCGGCGCTCACGCCGACGCCGACTTCGTCCACCCGCTCGACGAGGCGTTCTTCTCCCTGAACCCGCCACGGCACACCGAGCTGCGCGCCATGACCGCCCTCTGGTTCTCCCGTGAACAGACGAAGAAGGTCACCGAGCACCTGGACGAAGACGTGGACGCCTGTCTGCGGACTCTCGCCGGCCGGCACTCGGTCGACCTCGTCAGCGCGCTCGCCGAGCCCGTGCCGAAGCGCAGACCGTGCTGCGCCGCTTCTTCGAGCGGTACCCGGGAGCGACTCTCGCGGTCGGCGTGACACCCAGGGCTTCGCGTGTTCTGCATGGCCCCGCCCGGCTACCCGTCCGCCTCACCGGCCGCAGATGGCGAGCCCGGTGACGGGCGTTCTCCGCAGAAGTCCGCGTCATCGCGGTAACGGGCGACCGGCCCTGTGCCCGCCGGTGTTCAACACCTTCACGCATGCCGTGAGGGAATCGGTTGCCCGTCGCCGCGGGCCGCTCTCCAATGGTTCTCCGGCGGTGTCCCGTGAGTCAGGCGGGCGACAGGAGCAGGAGGCCGTGGTGAGCGTTGTCTTCTCGGTGGATGACGGAATCGCCGACATCACCTTGGACCGTCCCGAGCGGCACAACGCGATGACGCCGCAGATGTACCGGGACCTGGGCGACGCCTTCGCCGCCGTCCGAAGTGATCCGGCGATACGCGTGGCGATCGTGCGGGGTTCCGAGCCGACGGCGTTCTGCGCCGGCGCGGACCTCATCGACTCGGCGCCCGGACTGACGCGGGGCGAGTTCGACATTTCGGCCTGGGACGACGCTCACCAGAAGAACAGCGACGTGTTCAAGCCGGTGATCGCCGCTGTGGACGGCTACTGCCTCGGCGGTGGTCTGGAAATCATGCTGGGCACCGATATCCGGATCGCCGCCCGGACAGCCGTGTTCGGGCTGCCGGAACCCGGTGTCGGACTGGTGCCCGCTGGCGGAACACTGGTCAGACTGATCCGGCAGATCCCCTACGCCTGCGCCATGGACCTGCTGCTGACCGGCCGACGCCTCACCGCGGCGCAGGCCCTGTCGTTCGGGCTCATCAGCAGGGTCGTCGAGCCCGCTGAGCTGCTCACGACGACCAGAGAGGTGGCCACCGCCCTCAGCAGGCTCAGCCAGCGCTCCCTGCACGTCATCAAGATGGCCGTGACGAGACTGAGCGACCTCCCGCCATCGGCGGCTTTCCGGGCCGAGGCGGCCTACGGCGGACTGGCCTTCCGCAGCGCGGACGCGGCCGAGGGCCTGGCCGCCTTCGCGGAGGGCCGCCCGCCGGTCTTCCCCAGCACCGAGAAACCGGGGGCTCCGTCATGACCGCTGCCCCGGAGCCTAGCCAGGTGCGCGGCCCGTCGCATCCGCCGCTCCTCCAGCACACCATCGGGGAGGTCCTGCGACGCACCGCCCGGGAGTTCCCGGACCACGAGGCCGTGGTCGAATGCTGGAGCGGACGCAGGTGGACCTACCACGATCTGCTGGCCGAGGCCGAAGCACTGGCCCGGGGCCTGCTTCTGGACGGCGTCGCCAAGGGCGACCGAGTGGGGGTCTGGTCGCCGAACAGCGCCGAGTGGATCATCACGCAGTACGCGACCGCGCTGGTGGGCGCGATCCTCGTACCGGTCAATCCGGCCTACCGGGCTTCCGAGATGACCCATGTCGTGCGCCAGTCCGGCATGAGCGCGCTGGTCACGGCCGCCGAGTACAAGGGTTCCGTCTATCCCGACCTGGTGCGGGACGTCTCGGCGCGCTGTCCCCGGCTGCGGTGGACGGTCGTGGCCGGCGGCGACGAGTGGCACGAGCTGCTGCGCCGGGGCCGGACCGCCGGGGCCGGGCCGCTCGCCGAAGCCGAGCGGAGGTGCGCTCCCGCCGACGCGATCAATATCCAGTACACCTCGGGCACGAGCGGACTGCCCAAGGGAGCGACGCTGACCCATCAGGGACTCCTCAACAACGCACGGGACGTGGGCGCGGCGCTGGGCTATGACGAGAGCGACCGGCTGTGCCTGTCGGTGCCGCTGTTCCACTGCTTCGGCATGGTGCTGGGCTCGCTCGCCTGCCTGACCGCGGGCGCGGCCGTCGTTCTGCCCTCTCCCGGATTCGAGGCCCCGGCCGCGTTGGAGGCGACGGAAAGGGAGCGCTGCACCTCGCAGTACGGCGTCCCCACCATGTTCCTGGCCCAGGTGGCCGACCCCGGCTTCGCCCGGTACGACCTGTCCTCCCTGCGCACCGGGCTCATGGCGGGCGCGCCCTGTCCGCCGTCCCTGCTCCACGAGGTGGTCACGCGCATGGGAGTCGCGGAGATCACCACGTCCTACGGCCTGACCGAAGCCTCGCCCACGGTGGTCCAGTCTCCGCGTACCGCGCCGCCGGCCCGGCGCTTCGCCACGGCCGGAACGCCGCTGCCGCATGTCGAGGTGAAGGTGACCGACACCGAGAGCGGTCGCATCCTGCCGCGCGGGGACGTCGGTGAGATCTGTGTCCGCGGCTATCTGGTCATGCGCGGATACTGGGAACAGCCGGAGCAGACCGCCGCGGTGATCGACGAGGAGGGCTGGCTGCACACCGGTGACCTCGGCACGGTGACACCGCAGGGGTGTCTCGCCGTCACCGGGCGCATCAGCGACATGGTGATCCGCGGGGGCGAGAACGTCTATCCGCGCGAGGTGGAGGACTGTCTCCTCCAGCACCCCGATGTCGTGGAAGTGGCGGTCGTCGGCGTCCCGGACGCGAATTACGGCGAGCAAGTGATGGCCTGGATCCGGCAGCGACCGGGAAGCCGCCCGCTGGACGCCCCGGCGGTGCGCGAGTTCTGTGCCGGCCGGATCGCCCACTACAAGATCCCGCGCTATGTCCGGCACACCGCGGAGTTCCCCACCACGGCCAACGGGAAGATACGCAAGGTAGCGCTGCGGGAGGCGGCAGAGGCTGATCAGCCGGAGCAGGGCGGGTAGGCCGGTGCCGGACCGGCTGCCGGGCGCCGCGCGGCGCCGGTGGCCCCCGGCGGTCCCCGCCCCCGCCTCGTCAGCGGCGGGTCGGCAGCACTGGACGTCCGAGCCGCTCATGCGCGGCGGCCAGCGCTCCGGACGCGAGCGCGGCCAGCAGCGACAGCTCGCCGGCCAGGACGACGCCGGCCAGGATCTCCGCCAGCCGCAGCGCCCCCTCTCCCGCGGGCGGCGCCGCGTCCGGAACGATGCCGAGGAGCGTCAGTGCTTCGCGCTGGGTGTCCAGCACGGTGCCGCCGCCCGCGGTCGCCAGCGGGACATCGGGCAGGTACACCGAGGCGTAGACGCCGCTGCCGCGGTGCTCCAGGCAGGTGACGCCCTGGCACGCCTCCGCGACCTGTGCCACGTCCTGCCCGGTCGCCAGGAAGAACGCGGCGGTCATGTTGGCGTAGTGCGCGTTGAACCCGCCTTGTGCTCCCGCCATCGCCGAGCCGAGGAGATTCTTGCGGTACTGGACCTCGCAGAGCTGATCGGCGTCGGTCTTGAGTACCTCGCTCAGCGCCGTCTCTCCCAGCTCCACCTCGGCGAAGACGCGCTTCCCGCGTCCTTCGAGCAGGTTGACCGCCGAGGGCTTCTTGTCCGTGCAGTAGTTGCCGGACAGCGCCACGCAGCGCGCCCCGGTGGCCGGCTCGATCAGTTTGTGCACCAACTGCTCGCTGGCCACCGTCGCCAGGTTCATTCCCATGGCGTCACCCGTGGTGAAACGGAACCGCAGGTACACCGAGCGTCCCACGGGCTGCGACCGTACTTCGACGAGGTCCAGCCGGTCGCTGACCTTGCGCGCGGCGCTCCGCAGGTCGCTCTCGTGGTCCTCGACCCATGAGATGACCCGGCGGCTCTGTTCGATACCGGACGTCACCAGGACCGGTGCCCGGGTGATGCCGATGTCCTCGGCCGCCACCGTGGCCCCTCCGCTCTCCCGCAGGGCGCGGCAGCCCCTGGCGACGCTGGCGACGAGGGCTCCCTCCGTCGTGGCGAGCGGGACGAACACCTCCTCGTCCCGGACGTACTGCCCGTGCAGCGGCAGGGGTCCCACCACTCCCACGGGCACCTGGACGGTGCCGATGAGATTCTCGCAGCGGGCCCGCTCCAGGGTCATCGTGTGCCGGCCGATGGCGGTCAGCCGCGTACCGCGGGTGTTCTCCAGATCTTCCCGTCGCCGCCGCGCCGCCGCGTCCGCGGCCTCTGCGCGGGCGGAGGCTGATGGCACTTGTGATTTCATTTCACTTTCCTCTCAGGGCTGGTAGGCGTAGTACGGGACGGCGAGGTCCTGGAAGCTGCCGCCGTACTTTGTGCCGGTGCGTTCGATCACGAACTCGCCCGTCGGCCGCAGGTGTCGGCCGGGAACTTCCCTCCGGTCGTGCAGCGCCTCGTAGGACGCGCGCTCGAGGTCCACCGGGTCCCGCAACGCGTCCGCGAAGCCGATCCGGTGGGCGGCCGCCTGCCAGCCGGGCACCGCGTGTACCGGCACCGCGAGCGCCGCGTCCCCACTCCCGTAGCCCACTGCCAGCATCGACGCGCCGACGAGTTCCTCTTCGTTCGCCGCCGCCTCTTCGAGCCCCGCGGCGAGCCCTGCGGGCAACGACGCGGCGTAGAGGTTGCCCACTTGGTCCAGCAGGGAGGCTCCCCGGTCCAGCTTCTGCCGTGCCGACTCCTGGAAGGCGGGCTGCTTGCGCAGGCAGGCGCTGACGGCGGTCGACGCGGGGTAGGGATCAGGCCGGCCCCCGTCGAGCACCTCGGCGAACAGGTCCGGCTCCCCGCCGACTTCGTCCAGCACGGCGTCGGAGTCGACTCCGGCCGACTCGCTCAGCCGCACCAGTTCCGCACGTCCCTCGGGGGACGCCGCCAACGCCCGGACGTGGAGGAACGACAGCGCCTGCAACGGCATCCGCCGGTAGGGCCGGTGCATGAAGACCGCCCGCACCTCCCGCAGAGCCCGCAGCGGATCGCGCCGCTGCCGTCGCCACAGTGCCTCGACACAGTGACTGACCTCGTCGAGGTAGGCGACGGTGGAGTACCGCCCGCTGAAGACGGGGAAGTCGGCGACGCGCCGGGCGTCCGGGGCGTAGTCGTCCTCGCGGTAGCGCCCCGCGGGCTTGCGGAAGTCGGGGCCGCGGCAGGCCGACGCACTCGTGACGTCGTCCAGGTCGAGCGCGAGGAGCGACGGAGAGCGCTGGACCAGCATGGCGACGGCACCGGCGCCCTGGGTCTGCTCTCCGGAACTGCCCCGCTCGTACTCGGCGATGTCGGCGGCCACGACGACGGCGGTGCGGCCCCGCGGATCGCAGCGCCCGAAGCGGGCGGCTCCGACCAGTGCGTACATACCGCCGAGGCAGGCGTGTTTGTACTCGGGTACTTCCAGGTCACGGGTCAGTCCCGGCAGGCCGCGGCGCCTCAGTTCCCGGTCGACCATGCCCGCGACCGTGACCGTGCCGACGGCGTTGTCGCTGCTGGATTCGGTGCCCAGGGCGATGTAGCCGATGCGACGCACATCGACGTCCTCGCGGAGCACCAGGCGCAGCACGGCGTTCGCGGCCATCGTGTAGACGTCCTCATGGGGGCCGCACATGCGGAAGCTGTGTCCTGTGACGGACCTGACCTTGTCCCACTTCGTGTCCGTCCAGTCGCACCACTGCTGTAACCGGACGCGCTGCCTCGGCACGTAGCAACTCATCGAGCTGATGCCCACGGCAGGGTCCACCGGGCACTGGCCGGATCGCGACATGTCCACCACTCCTTCCGAACGGCTCCCGCACCGTCGGTGCGGTGCGGATCGTGCGCGGTACTCCTTCACTCCTGGCCTGCCGCGCCGATTCGGAACCTGTCGGGGGACGGCACTGCGTGAACGCGTTGCACGGCGGGAACCGGTCGCTCCGGTGGTTCACTCCTCCAGGGTCCGCAGCCGCACCGAGTACCGTTCGCCGACGTCCTCCACGAACTCCGGGCCCCCGCCCGCCGGGACCCTCCGTTCCCACCAGTGGTCGCTCCCGGGCCGGACCAGCGGCCCCTCGCGGATCACCTCCCGGAACCGGTCGTCGATGAGCCCGACCCGCCGGGCGAAGGGCTCGTACGTGGTGCCGTGCCGTGCCTCGGGGTCGCCGAGGACCTTGTGCAGCAGGTTGCGGACGGAGAGGTCGTTCAGGTACTCGGAGAAGTCGAGCGGGTACCCGTGCTCGCACTCCTCGACGAACTCCTCCCACATGCCGAGGGCCTGCGCCGGGCGGGGCGGCAAGGCCCAGCCCGCGGCGCGGGCGATCCGCTGGAACCGCTCGGTGAAATCGGGGTCGGCGAGGGTCACTTGAACTGGCTCCAGAAGTACTCGACCGGGTCGCCCTTGGGCCGGAAGAAGGTGGAGATGGTGCCCGAGGAGTTCATGTAGCCGAAGTATCCGGTCTTCGGGTCGACCCGGAACATTCCGCCGCTCGGGTGCGGCAGGGAGATGGACCCCTTCGGTCCGGCCCCGGACATGAACTGCTGGGCGGCCTCACGGTAGCGCGTCCGGCCGTTGGGTCCCTTGAACTCCGGCATGTTGCCGCCGCCGTCGACGGCCTTCAGCTTGCCCTTGTTGCCCGCCTGCACGCCCAGGACGTGCTTGGAGTAGTGCCGGTTCGCCGACTGGACGGAGTTGAAGTTCGGCCGGCGGGCCGGGGAACTCATGCCCTTGCGCAGCTCGTTGTGCCCGAAGATGGCCGCCATGGCCGAGGGCACCTGGTATTCGTCGCTGTAGACGTCGTACCCGTGCTTGGCGACCCAGATGTCGAACTGGTTGCCGTAGTCGCAGCCCTCGGTCCCGGGACCGCCGCTCCAGCAGTCGTCGTCCCAGATCCAGCCGGCGTACTCGACGGCGTGCGGGACGTTGCTGATGGCGCCGTAGAAGACCTCGCCGACCCCGCGGCAGACCTTGGACAGGATGCCCCAGTCCTTGCAGCCGTCGTCGATGTGGACGGCCTTCTTCTGCGAGGAGTTGCCGCCCCCGCCGCCCGAGGAGCCGGTCCCGCCGCCGCTGTGGCCGCCACCGCCGCCACCGCCGCTCGCGGTGCCGCCGGTGTACTCCGGGCACTGCGGGTTGATCAGGCTCGGGCAGGCGTAGACGGGCTTGACGGCCTCGCCGGGGCGGCCGTTGCCGGGGGTGCCGTCGGGGCGGGTCGGGCAGGCGACGCCGAACTGCGGGCCGCAGGCCAGGCCCAGGCCGCTGGCGTCCGCCTGGGTGACCGGGTTCTGCGAGGCGTAGCTGTAGCCGTTGAGGGTCTGCGGGATGTCGGTCTGCAGAAGCGGGTCGACGCTGATGAACTGGCCGATGGAGGGGTCGTACTCGCGGGCGCCGAGGTGGGTGAGCCCGGTGGCGGCGTCGGCGGACCTGCCGAGGAATCCCTTGTCGTCGGGCCAGTTCGCGGTGCCGCTGCCCCGTTCGGTGCCGAAGGGGGTGAGGTAGCGCTTGGTCAGCGCCTGGGTGTCGGAGGTGATGGCCACCGTGGCGGTGTCGTGCTGGTCGCCCGCCAGGTAGGTGATCTTCTCGGTGCCGGACTGGTTGCTGCGCAGGGCGACGGTGGTGTCCCCGTGCGTGTAGTAGCGGTCGGCCCAGGTCTTGCCGCCCTTGACGTGCACCTCGGTGGCGCCGAGGTGGAGGACGGTCTCGCCGCCGCTGGAGGTGTCGCGGCGGATCAGCAGGTTGCCGTCGGCTCCGTAGAGGTAGTCGGTGGCGCGGGCGGCGCCGGCGGGGTCCTCGGTGAGCCGGGTGAGTCTGCCTTCGCTGTCCCAGTCGAGCTTCTGCCTGGTGCCGCCGTCGGGGCGCGCGGTGGTGTTGCCGTCGGCGTCGTAGGCGTACTCGGTGCTCGCGCCGGCGCAGGTGCCGGTGGTGGTGGCGAGGAGGGTGTGGGGCTGGGTGGTGCCTTCCTTGTAGCAGTAGGAGGTGGTGGTCGTCGAGCCGTCGGTGCCGTGGGTGGTCTCGGTGGTGCGCTGCCCGGCCGAGTCGTAGGTGTAGCTGGTCCAGTAGGGGGCCGCGCCGCCGAGGCCGGCGGTGCTGCGTCCGCTCGCCGCGCAGTCGCCGGTGGCGGGGGTCCACGCCTCGGTCAGGCGCTGGTAGCCGTCGTGCGCGAAGCACTGGGTGTCGGCCTTGCCGGTGCCCGCGAGGGTGGTGCTGTCGGAGATCTTGGTGACGTTGCCGGCGTCGTCGTAGGTGTAGCGCAGGTTCAGCGCGTCGTAGGCGTGGGACTGGGCGTGGACCTGGGTCCGGAGGAGGCGGTGGGTGCCGTCCTCGTAGCCGTTGGCGACGTCGACCTTGTCGGTGCCGGTGGCGTCCGAGACGCCGAGGCGCAGGGTGGAGACCTGGCCCAGGTCGGTGTAGGTGGTGCCCAGGACGATGCCCTTGCCGCCGGCGGTGAGGGTGGTGGGCAGGCCCTGCGCGGAGTAGTCGTACTCGATCGTCTCCGCCGCGAGGCCGCCGGCCGCGGGCTCGGTGGTCTGCTCCAGGGTGCCGTCGGTCTTGTAGTGGGCGGTGGACTCCAGCACGTTGGAGGGCACGGCCTTGGAGGTCACCAGGGCGTCGTCGGCGGGCAGGGTCAGCTTGGAGCCGGTGATGTTGTACCGGCTGTCGTACTCGGTGACGGCCTGGGTGTACGCCTTGCCGCCGGCTCCGCCGACGTACCGGGTGGCGGCGGCGGGCTTGCCCTTGCCCGAGGCCACCGTGTCGTAGGTGAGGTGGGTGAGCTTGTTGGCGTCCGTCTTCTGCGCGGCGAGCACGGCGGAGTCGGTGAGATCGGCGCCGGCGGCCGACTTCCAGGTGTCGGTGACCCGGCCGAGCACGTCGTACGCGGTGATCACGGCCTGGCCGCCGGCCGACTTCGACCACGCCTCCTGGTCCAGTGCCGTGTACCCGGTGGTCGTGGTGCCCTTGTCGGGGTCGGTGGCGGAGACCTCGCGGCCGTGCAGGTCGTAGCCGTAGGACCAGACCGCGCCGTCCGGGCCGGTGATCGTCTTCTGCTTGTCGCCGGGCGTGTACGTGAACCGGGTCCGCGCGTACTCGGCGCCCACGCCGCCGCCGTACTCGCTGTCGGCGGGCGAGGTGCTCGCGTACTGGCGGGTCTCGACGGTGCGGCCGAGCGCGTCGGTGACGGTGCGGCTCGCGGAGCCGCCGGTCACGGCGCTGGTGGCGGTGGAGTCACCGGTGTAGGTGGTGGTGGTCTGCCACTTCTGCACGCCGCCGACCAGGAACGTCGTCGTGGCCGGGCGTCCGGCGGCGTCGTACCCGGTCCGGGTCAGGCTGGGCGCCTCGCCGTACTCGGCCTGGGTGTACGTCCCCGAGGGCGCGGCGCTGTCGAAGATGTCCGCGTACGCCTCGTAGGCCAGGCCCCGGCTGTCGTACCGGGTGTCGGTGAGGATACGGCCGCCGGTGGCGCCGGGCTGCTGGGTCTGCAGGGTGCGCAGCAGCGAGTCGTAGATGGTGTACGAGGTGGAGTAGGTGCTGCCGTCCGCCCGCAGGGTGCCCATGGAGGTCCAGGACGGGGCGTTGCTGGAGACGGAGTAGCCGAAGACGTAGGTGGCGCTCTGCCCGCCGGAGCGGTTGCGGTTGGGCAGCCACACCGATGTGGTGCGGCCGAGCGCGTCGTAGGCCGTCTCGGTGATCCGGTTGTTGGGGTCGAAGGTCTTGGTGGTCAGGCCCCGGGCCGGGTCGATGTAGGCGTAGGTGCTGTAGAGCTTGGCGTCCTTGGTCTGGGTGCGGGTGAGCGGGCCGGTGTCGGCCGGGGTGTAGGTGACCGTGGTCGGGTTGCCGGCCGGGTCGGTGGTGGTGAGGGGGCGGCCGAGGGCGTCGTAGGTGATGCGGCTGACGGTCGCCCAGGCCGACGGGGCGCGTTCGCCGCCGGTGACCGCGGCCGGGTAGCCGGCGGCGCGGCCGTTCCAGGTGGCCTCGCCCTTGGTGGGGGTCTGGGTCGCCGTCCAGGCGGTGGCGTCGGCCTTGTCGAAGACGGTGGCCGTGTCGGTGACCACGTCGCCGGCGGTCGCCGCGGTCGTGGGCAGGGACAGGTCGGCCTCGGCGACCGAGCAGGCCCGGCCGACCGTGCGGGTGCGTGAGGTGAGGGAGTTGATGCCCAGGCTGTCGTTGCGGGCGTACCAGGTGCGGGTGCAGGTCTCGTCGCCGGACTTGCCGGTGTCACCGGTGTCGTCGGACTTCACGGCCATGCCGTAGTCGTCGTAGGTGGTGGTGACGGCGGTGGAGCGCCACTTCTGGGCGGCGGTCAGGTAGGTGTGGGCGGTGGCCCTGCCGGTGCGCACGTGATACGCCTCGGTGTCGGCGTAGGACTTGTGCTGGGTGGCGGTGCGCTTGGACCAGGGGTCGTTGACGCTGACCGATACGGGGGTCGCGCCGTTGTAGGTGATCTCCTGGCGGAGGAACCCGGCGTACTGCTCGCTGTCGGTCTGGTCGGGCACGTCCAGGCCGGTGAGGTCCTTGCCGGGCACGGTGGCGGTGCGGCGGGCGTCGGGGTCCGGCTTGCCGTCGGCGGCCAGGAGGCGGTCGCCGTTCATGCCCTGGAGGTAGACGGCGGTCTTCTTCGACAGGTTGGCGCCGGAGCCCTGGGTGACGGTGACGGTGCGGTAGCCGCGCCAGACCGACCAGGTGCGTTCGTCGGCGGGGGTGAAGGGCGAGTCGTTGTAGTGCCAGGCCGGGCCGTCGTAGGCGTAGTGGCTCTCCATGGTGGCGCCGTGGCCGGTGGGGTCGCTGGTGACCACGTCGGTGACGCGGTACTTGTGGAACCAGTCGAGGGAGGCTTCCTCGGCGCCGTTGACGTGCCAGTACTGCGGGTAGCAGGACGTGGTGTTCCGGTCCTCGGCGGCGGGCATGGCACCGCCCCGGACGCACTCCTGCCCGGAGAGGGTGACGTCGGTGACGGCGCCGGTCTCCGAGGTGACCGTGCGGATGCGGGGCCGGGTCAGCGGCAGGACGTCGTCGCGGTCGCCGTCGACGCGGTTGGGCCGCATGTCGTAGGTGAAGGTGACCGGGGCGAGGGCGATGTCGGTGCCGTCGCGGCCGGTGCGCTCGACGCTTCTGAGGGTGAGGGTCTGGTCGGTGGTGTCGCCGATGTCGCCACCGTCCAGGTACTGCTGGGTCAGCTCCCAGGTGTCGACGGCCGTGAAGGCGCCGGTGGCGGCGGACCAGACGGAGGTGTCGATCTTCGTGAGCCGTTTGCGGGTGAAGAAGGACGGGCCGGTGGCGGGGCAGTCCTTGCCGGCGGCGCAGATCGAGTCGAAGGGCACGTCCGGCCAGTTGGGGGCGGTGGCGTCCGTCAGTTCGGAGCAGTCGGAGGCGGTGCAGCGCTCGGCGTACCCGAAGTCGACCTTGCCCGAGGTGACCCCGGTGAACAGGGCGTCGGCCCGCTGGCCGTAGAGGATCTTCGTGAGGTAGCCGCCCCGGGTGTAGGAGGCGGTGGCGGTGCTCGCGCCGTTCTTGGCGTAGGAGTTGGTCTCCTTGGTGTACCAGTACGACATGGCGTTGTCGTGCGGGTCCTCGACGTAATCGAGGTTCCACCGCCATGCCTGGGTGAGCGCGCGGCCGGCGAACGCGCCGCCCTGGCTGTAGCCGGGCTCGCCGGAGTCGTCGCCGAACACCGGGACCGTCCACACCGAGTTCGTGCGCTCGGAGCCGGCGCCGGGGAGCTTGTCCAGGCCGAAGACGTACCGGGTGCCGTCGCCGGTGGTGACGGTCCAGTGCTCGCCGTTGTCGTCGCCGTTGTCGGCACCGGTGGCGAGGGTCACCGTGGAGGCGTCGTCGTTCTTCAGTCTCCACTTGCCCGTGGTGTCGTCCTTGACCAGCTCGGAGGACTTGCCGTTGAGGACCAGGCTGGCGTTGTCGAACTTCCAGCACAGGTCGAACTTGTCCTTCTGCCCGTCCTCGTCGCAGGAGCCGTAGGTCCGCTCGATGTAGGAGTGGGCGGAGGTGTTGAACCCCTCGCCGACCGGGGTGGTCTGGTTGTTGGTCGACGCCGTCCGGCCGTCCACCGACCCGGAGTCGTAGGCCAGGGACAGGTCGGGAGAGGGGCCCGGCGCCGGGGGGACCTCCATCGGGTAGGACCAGGTGAAGGCGCCGGAGGAGCCCCCCGCCTCCCAGGTGGCCGAGGGCGACAATTGGGTGGCCGCGTAGGTGCCGGTGCCGGCGGCGGACTCGCCCGAGGTGGTGGCGGCGAGGGCCAGCACGGTGGGCGCGCCGGCCGGCAGGGCGACCGTGCCGGTGACGGTCCGCCGGGTGATGTCGTTGGCCGAGGGCACCTCGGTGGTGGTGCGGCACCCGGGCTTCTCGGGCGTGCTCAGCGCGCACCCCGGCAGCTTCACCAGGCCGAGCCGTCCCGACCAGTTGCCGCCGTACGCGGAGGCGAACGCGCCGTAGTCCACGCTGATCTCGGCGGCGCCGGCCCCGGTGGCCTCGGCGGTGAGCAGCACGCCGCGGACACCGGCGTCGGCCGCGGCCCGGTGGCCGAGGACCCGCACCCGTGCGGTGCCCTCGGCGGGCGACTCGGCGGCCTCGGGTGCGGCGACGGCGACGGGCAGGGCGCCGACCGGGGTCGGGGCGGCCCGGTCGGCGGCGGCCACCGGCACCCGGCCGGCGGCGGCGCGCGGCCAGACGGCCCGCTGCTGGGACCGGGCCCGCTCGGCCTGGGCGGCGTTGCGGGCGCGGGCGGACGCGGCCCGCTCGCGTTCGGACCGGGCGCCGAGCCCGGTCACCGCCTCGGTGTCGGTGATCTCCCGCTGCCACAGGGGCTTCAGGCCGTCCGAGGCTTCGGCGGCCTGCGCCACCGGGGTGGGACCGAGCCCGGTCACCGCCACCGCCACCGCCAGGAACAGCCCGTGGGCGGCGCGGACGGGCCGGCGGCCGCCTCGGGACATACGTCGTGCGAACACCAACAACCCCCATCAGGGTCACGGATCGGCTGAGGAAGAGAGCGGCCGGGTGCGGGCGCCGCGCGGTGCGTGTCGGGGAACAGCGGTACGGGGAGGGTGCGGCCGGCGCCACGGGGCGCCGGCCGCGGTGCCGGGTCAGCCGGACACGTCGTCGTTCTCGTCGCCCTGGGCGACGCCGACCAGGTCCCCGACCTGGTCGCCGTCGGCGGCGGCACCGGCCCAGACCCTGATGTCGGTGATCCGGCCGGGCAGGTAGTGGCTCCAGGTCTTGTTCACGAAGCCCTTGCCGGCGGCCAGTTCGCCGGAGCCGATCACCGCGGTGTACGCGGTGTCCACCCCGTTGCGGGTGCCGGCGAGGTAGAGCCGGATCGTGCCCTCCTGGGCGTCGTACACCCCGGTCAGGCGGACCGCGCCGCCGGAGGCGGCCTCCTCGGAGTCGACGGCGGTGAACGAGCCGTCGGTGTCGAGCCGGCCGAACCGCCAGAACCCGACGGGCCGGGTCAGCAGGTCACCGGTCTCCTCGTCGACGTACTCCTCGACGCCGGTGCGCTGGTACCACAGGCCCCAGGCCGAACCGTCCGCGGTGCGCTGGCCGAGGACCTGGGCGGTGTAGCCGTCCGCCTTGCCGTCGAGGACCCTCTGGTCCAGCTCGACCTCGGTGGTGACCGTGAAGGACTCGCGGTCGTCGACGACCGGGCCCGGCGCGGTGACCGCGTCGTCGGTGCCGTCCAGCACGATCGCGTCGTCGGTGACCGCGGCGCCGCCGGTCATCCGCAGGGCCCGGCCGTAGCCGCTGACCGTGTCGGCGAGGTCGGCGGTGCCGGTGCTGCCCTGCGGCTGCCAGGAGGCCACGAGTTCCACGGCACGGGCGCTCTCGTCCGGGGTGAGCAGCTTGGCCACCTTGGCGACCTCGGCGTCCGGCAGCGCGCTCTGGTAGGCGGCGACCTCGTCGACGCGGCCCTTCCAGTAGTTCATGTACGTGCCGTTGTAGCCGCCGGCGCGGCCGATCTGGAAGCTGCCGTCCACCACGGTGGGCCGGGCGGCCTCGGGGACCGGTACCGGGTCGCCCTGCCGTCTGCCGTTGACGAAGAGGCTCAGGGTGTGGGCGTCGCCGTCGTAGACGCCGGCCAGGTGGGTCCAGGTCTTCAGGGTGATGCCGGGGGTGGCGTCGGCGTTGGCGCCGATGTACTTGCGGGTGCCGTTCTCCCACCAGTGCGTCAGGAACACCCAGCGGCCGATGCCCGGCGAGTAGTACAGCGAGAAGCCCTTGTTGTCGCTGCCGGTCTGGGACAGCACCGTGCGGAAGGCCGTGTCGTCCGTCGGGTAGGCCCAGGCCGACACCGTGAAGGAGGACCGGGAGTTGACCACCGGCCCGGCGGAGTCGGCGTATCCGGTCTGCTGGGCGGCGTTGGCGGTGTCGTTCAGCCACAGGGAGCGGCCGTTGCCGCCGGTGCGGGAGAACGAGGACCAGCCCGCCCCGGAGGTGCGCAGGGCGAGGGGGTGCCGGCTGCCCGGTGCCGTGCCGGTGTCGGCCGCCGCGGTCGCCCCGGAGCCGGGGGCGGAGTCGTCGAAGTGCCAGAGCCCGGCGGGGCCCTCGCCCTCGGCGACGTTGAAGCGGACCGCGGTGGTCTCACCCGACTGCCCGCTGCCGACGCTGTCCACGGCGCGGACGTAGAGGACCTGGACGCCGGAGAGGGCCGGTTTGACCGAGCGGGTGAGGGTGCCGGTCGCGGAGACCTTCGTCCAGGATCTGTCGGTGGCGAGCTTGTACTCGAAGGCGACGACATTGGCGTCGGCGGAGTTCTTGGTGAATGTGAACTGGCCCGGGACACCCGGCCCGCCGGTCGCCGCGCCGCAGCCGTCCCCGTCCTCGGGGCAGACCGCGTACAGCGCCCCGGCCGCGGTGGTGACCGCCGGTGCCTTCGGACGGGTGGAGTCGACCGTGAAGTAGCACCAGCCCTTGGTGGTCACCGTGCTGTGGCTCTCGATCTGGGCGGCGCCGTCGTCGTAGTAGGAGCGGGTGAACACGGCCATGCGGTACGCGGTGTTCTGGGCGAGGGTGACCGGGGAGTCCACGCTCACCGTGGCGTTGTCGCCGACGTAGCCGCTGGAGGGGCGGACGGGTTCGGTCGCCACCGCCGTCCAGCCGTCGGAGGTTCTGCGCTGCACGTAGAAGTGGGCGCGCAGGCTGGCTCCGCCCTCGCCGCCGGAGGCGGCCTGCACCCGGGCGCTGAACCTCGGGGTGGGGTCGGAGATCCACGCCGGGTCCGAGGCGTCGGTCTCGCAGGAGGACGCCGCCGTCGGGCTGGTGGGCACGTCCGGCAGCCCCACGTAGGTGACGGCGAGCACCGCGTCGTTGCGGAACCGCTTCCAGGCCGAGGCGTCCGTCTCGTCCTTGGCCTTGAGCATCAGCGTCAGCCGGGAGAACTTGCCGTCGGCGAAGCTCCTGACCGTCGGGGTGAGGTTCTCGTAGCTCTCCTTCGGGTCGTCGTTGAACTCGATGGGAGCCGCCGGGGTGTCGGGGTCGCAGGACGAGCCGCGGCCGGCGGACACGTTCCGGTCCCCCAGCAGGTCCAGCGGGGTGGGCCGGGAGGCCCAGGTGGTGGACGAGGAGATGTTGTTGGTGCGGTAGAGCTGCACCCACCTGGGGTCGCACTGGAACGCCCACGGCTCGGTCACCCGGAAGGTGGCGTCCAGCACCCGCTTGCCCTTGAGGTTCGCCGGGGAGAACTCGAAGTACAGGCGCTGGGTGTAGCCGGGGCCGCAGTAGTAGCCGCCCCAGGTGCCGCACTTGCCGACGCCCTTGCCCAGGTCGTCCTCGCCGTTGCCCCATCCGTAGGACGCGTAGCCGTCCGACCGCAGCAGCGTGCGCTCGGCCTCGCCCCAGCTCACCGTGGGGTCGATGTAGAGCGGGTAGTGCGCGGCCTCGGTGTCGGCCAGCAGGGCCGGGTCGGGGGTGACGGTGAGCGAGTCCGCGTCGACTTGTACGTCCATCGGCTTCACCGTGTCGCCGGCCATCGGCTCGGCGCCGGGCTGCGCGCCGTCGCCGCCCTCGCCGGGGGCGGGCGGGGTGTCGGCGGTCCGGTACGCCGACTTCAGCGCCGTGGGCGTCGGTGCGGCGGCGGCGCCCGCGGAGTCCCACATCTGGGCGCGGGGGGCGCGGAACACCCGGTTGCCGTCGGCGTCCACGGCGTTGTAGCCGCCGCTGTTGTTCTCGACGACGCTCAGCCCGGAGGCGCGCAGCGAGTACTCGACGCGCTTCAGCGCGGGCTGTGCGGCGGCCCCCGGGGTCTTGACGACCAGGACGTGCCGGAAACCCTCGGTGGAGGCCGTCACCAGCAGGTCGACGTCCTTCAGGACCTCGCGGTACACCGCCCTGGTCCCGTCCAGCTCGGGCTCCGGCAGGGCGCCGGGCCAGCCCAGGGCCAGGGACCGGCCGCCTTCCTCGATGCGGGCCAGCGGCCGGCCGGCGCCGCCGCCGGAGAACTCCATGTCCACCGCGGCGGCCCTCGGGGCCACCGTGCCGTCCGCCCGGCGCACCAGGGTCGCGTCCGGTGTCCGCCACCCGCCGTCGGCCGTCGCCACCCGCACCGGCACCGCCGACTGCTCCAGCGTGAACGTCTCGCCGTCCGGGTTGGCGTACACGGTCGTGTCCTCGGACCGCTCGCCCACCACCTCGACGCGCTCGCCCGTCTCACCGGCCCGCGCCAGCGCCCGCGCCGCCTCGTCCGGCGCGGGGCCGGCGGCGGGGGCGGAGTCCGCCGCGGCGGTCGCCGGGGTTGCCGCGGGCAGGGGGCCCAGCAGCAGCGCGGCAGTGGTCAGCACCAGTAGTCCACGACGCGGTCCACCGCGTCTTCGGGAACGCCTCCGCACCGGGCCCCATCCCTTCGTCGCATGCCACCTCGTGGCACCCCAGCCCTTGATCGCCGTCACATGGAACATCAACTTTCTGCACATGACAAGCACAGACTTGAGGCCGGTAAACGGCCTCTGACCTGCGTAAACGCTGGGTGGTCACCGGGTGAACACCCGGGGCCCTCCAGCGTGCGACGGCGCCCGAAAACGCCGGCGGCCCGCCGGCGGGGAGCCGGCGGGCCGCTGCGGGGAAAGGGTCAGGCGGCCCTGCGGCGTACGCCCGCCGCGGCCACCGCCGCGCCGAGGAGGCAGAGCACGCCGGCGACCAGGACGGAGGTGTGCACGCCGTTCATGAACGCCTGGTGGCTGCCGTCGACGACGGCCGCCCTGAGCTGGGCGGGCATGCCGTCGGAGACCGGCGCGACACCCATCGCCACCGCGTCCTTCGCCTCTTCCAGCCCCGTGGCCGCCCGCTCCGGCACCCCGGCGGAGCTCAGCTCACCGGTGAGGGTGGAGCCGACGCGGCTGCTGATCAGCGACACCAGCACGGAGGTGCCGAGCGCGCCGCCGATCTGCAGGGCGGTCGCCTGCAGGCCGCCCGCGACACCGCCGTCCCTGACCGGGGCGTTGCCGACGATGGCGTCGGAGGAGGACGACATCACCATGCCGACGCCGAGGCCGAGCGCGATGAACGGCGGCCACATCGTGGCGTACGAGGAGTCGGCGCTCCAGGTGAGCATGGTGAAGCAGGCGACGGCCTGGAGGGCCATGCCGAGCGGCATGGTCAGCCGCGGCCCGAACCGGTCGGTGAGCGCCGCGCCCAGCGGGGAGGCGACGACCGAGGCGAGGCTGAGCGGCAGGGTGCGCACACCGGCCTCGACGGGGGTGAAGCCGCGGACGTTCTGCAGGTAGAGCATGACGAAGAAGATCACGCCGAGCAGCACGAAGAAGTTCAGCGCGGTGATGACCGTGCCGATGGTCAGCGCCGGGTTGCGGAACAGGCGCATCGGCAGCAGCGGGGCGGCGACGCGGGTCTCGTAGTAGCCGAAGACGAGCAGGACCACCACACCGGCCCCGATGGCGCCCAGGGTGCCGCCGGAGGTCCAGCCCCAGGTCTCGCCCTTGACCACGCCGAAGACGACGGCGAGCAGACCGAGGGCGAGCAGGACGACGCCGGGGATGTCGAACTTCTCGTCCTTGGCGGTGTCGTTCTTGCTCTGCGGCAGCACGAGGACGCTGAAGAGGATGGCGATGACGCCGATGGGGGCGTTGATGTAGAAGACGGACTCCCAGTCGACGTGCTGGACGAGCAGTCCGCCGACGATGGGGCCGAGGGCGGTGGAGACCGAGGAGACCATGGCCCAGATGCCGACCGCCATGCCGAACTTCTTCGGCGGGAAGACGGCCCGCAGCATGCCGAGGGTGTTGGGCATCAGCAGCGCGCCGAAGAAGCCCTGCACGGCGCGGAAGGCGATGACGCCCTCGATGGACCCGGAGAGGCCGATGGCGACGGAGGCGAGGGTGAAGCCGGCCACGCCGATCAGGTAGAAGGTGCGGCGGCCGAAGCGGTCGCCGAGCTTGCCGCCGAGGATCAGGGCGGCGGCGAGGGCCAGCAGATAGGCGTTGGTGACCCACTGGAGGTCGGCGGTGGACGCGTTCAGGTCGCGGCCGATCTCGGGGTTGGCGATGGAGACGACCGAGCCGTCGAGGCCGACCATGAACAGGCCGAAGGCGACGGCGATCAAGGTGAGCCACGGGTTGCCGCGCCGGCCGGCCGCCCGGTCCGGGGGCGGGGCGTGCTGCGGCGGGGCGGAGGGGTTGGCGGGAGCGGAGGGCATGACTGTGCCTGTCCTTCACGGGGTCTGGAACGAAACGCGGACGGAACGCGGGGGCCCGCCCGCGGGGCATGGGGAACCGGTGGCCGAAGCGCGGGAACGCGCCGGCCCGCCACGGCACGCACCGGTCCGGGCAGGGACCGGTGGCGCGGGATCAGTGGCGGGGGCGCAGGTGCCGGTCGAGTGAGTCGAGCGCGCCCAGGGCGGAGCCGAGGGCGTCCAGCTCACCGTCGGTCAGTGCGCGCAGCGCCCGGCTGAGGTGGGCGCTCATCAGGTCCTCGACCTCGGTGAGCGCCTGCCGGGAGGTCGCCGTCAGATGCAGGTGCGCGACCCGCTTGTCGGACGGGTCCTGGCGGCGCTGGAGGAGACCCTGCTCGGTCAACTGGGTGACCAGCGCGCTGACGTTGTTCGGCTTCATCAGCAGGGCCTCGGCGGCGGCGCGGACGGTGACGCCGTCGTGTTCCTCGACGTGCCGCAGCAGGGCCAACTGCGCCTCGGGCGGCTTGGGGTGCGCGTAGTGCCGCGACACCTGCCGGTCCAGGGCCCGAGCGAGCGACGGCAGGGACGACCCGAGGCGCGCGGCCACGTGGTCGATGTCCTGCGCGGACGCGGTGTTCTCGGGCATACCCGGCAATGTATGTATGGACCTATACCTATGTCAAGTCAGGTACTTGCCCGGCCGGGCGGGCGCCGGACCGGGCCGGGCGGGCGCCGGGCCGGGCTGGCGCTGGGCCGGGCAGGCGCTCCGCCGAACTGGGCTGGGCTAAGCTGAAGCGGAACATCGCTCCCGTTACGGGGCGATCCGACCGGAGGGAGAGCGCGGTGGCCACCGCGGACGAGGCCGGCCGGCCGCCGGCCCGGGGCAAGCGGGCCGACGCACAGCGCAACCAGCGCAAACTGCTGACCGCCGCCGCCGAGGTGTTCGCCGTCTCGGGGGTCGACGCGCCGATCCGTGAGATCGCGGCGCGGGCGGGCGTCGGCATGGGCACCATCTACCGCCACTTCCCCACCCGGGCGGACCTCGTCGTCGCCGTCTACCGGCACCAGGTGGAGGCGTGCGCCCAGGCCGGGCCCGAGCTGCTCGCCCGGACCGGCTCGCCGTACGCCGCGCTGCGGGAGTGGATCGACCTCTTCGTCGACTTCCTGGTCACCAAGCACGGCCTGGCCAACGCGCTGATGCCGGACGCGGAGGGCTTCGAGACCCTGCACACCTACTTCGTGGACCGGCTGCTGCCGGTCGCCGAGCGACTGCTCGACGCCGCGGCCGAGGCCGGTGAGATCGAGCCCGGCACCGACCCGTACCACCTGATGCGCGGCGTCGGGAACCTCTGTGTCGGCCGGGACAGCGACCCCCGCTACGACCCCCGCCCGCTGATCGCCCTCCTCCTGCGCGGACTCCGGCGAGCGCCGCGGCCGTCCTGACCCGAGGGGTCAGTGGCCGCCGGTGAGCTGTCCGGCGAGCCTGCCGTGCAGGGCGGCGCTGGGCGCGTCGAACCCGACGAGGGTCACCTTCTTGCCGCGTTCGGCGTACTTGGCCCCGACGGTGTCCAGCGCGGCGACGGACGAGGCGTCCCAGATCCGGGTGCCGGAGAGGTCGATGACCACGTCGTCGGGGTCGTCCCGGTAGTCGAACCGCTGGACGAGACCGTCGGCCGAGGCGAAGAACAGCTCGCCGGTGACCGCGTACACGACCCGCCCGCCGTCCGGGCCGGCGACGGCCGAGACGTCGATCCGGTGGGCGACCCGCCGGGCGAAGATCATCATCGCGGCGACCGACCCGGTCACCACGCCGATGGCGAGATTGCTGGTGGCCACCACGACGATCACCGTGAGGATCATGACGGCCGTCTCGCCCGGCGGCATCCGGCGCAGGGTCCGGGGCCGTACCGAGTGCCAGTCGAAGGTGCCCACCGACACCATGACCATCACGGCGACCAGCGCGGCCATCGGGATGTCGGAGACGACGGGGCCGAAGACGACGCACAGCACCATCAGGAAGACCCCGGCGAGGAAGGTGGACAGCCGGGTGCGGGCCCCGGACACCTTCACGTTGATCATCGTCTGGCCGATCATGGCGCAGCCGCCCATGCCGCCGAAGAAGCCGGTGACGAGGTTGGCGACGCCCTGGCCGATGGACTCGCGGGTCTTGTCGGAGCGGGTGTCGGTGATGTCGTCCACCAGCTTCGCGGTCATCAGCGACTCCATCAGCCCGACCAGCGCCATCGCGAGCGCGTAGGGCGCGACGGTGGTCAGGGTGTCCAGGGTGAACGGCACGTCCGGCAGGCCCGGCACCGGCAGGGCGGACGGCAGCTCGCCCTGGTCGCCGACGGTCGGCACCGCGATGCCGGCGGCGACCGTGACCACCGTCAGGACGACGATGGAGACCAGCGGAGCCGGGACCACCCGGGTGACCCGGGGGAAGAACACCAGCAGGGCCAAGCCGGCGGCGACCAGCGGATAGACCGCCCAGGGCACGTCCCGCATCTGCGGCACCTGCGCCATGAAGATCATGATCGCGAGGGCGTTGACGAACCCGACCATCACCGAACGCGGCACGAACCGCATCAGCCGGGCCACGCCCAGCGCGCCCAGGACGATCTGGAAGACGCCGGCCAGGATGACGGCGGCGACCAGGTACCCCAGCCCGTGCTCGCGGTTGAGCGGGGCGATCACCAGGGCCACCGCCCCGGTGGCGGCGGAGATCATCGCCTTGCGGCCGCCGACGACCGAGATGACGACCGCCATGGTGAACGAGGCGAACAGGCCGATCCGGGGCTCCACCCCGGCGATCACCGAGAAGGAGATGGCCTCGGGGATCAGCGCCAGGCCCACCACCAGACCGGCCAGCACCTCGGTCCGCAGGACCTTCGGGGAGGCGAGCCAGTCCGGCCGGGACAGGCGCGGGGTGCGGGCCGGGGACAGCGGTGAGGACATGCGACCGTTTCCGTTCGGGCGCGGCGGTCCGGCTCTTCGGACGGACACGTGCGCGTCGTGCGTACTGACGAGGGGCCGCCGGGCCCCCTCCGGCAGCGGCAGGGAACTCTACCCCGGCGTCCCGGCCGGGGCGTCCGCCGGTACCCGGGCCGCGGGGCGGGCGGACCGGGCGCGGTGGAGCTGGGCGTACCGGCCGTCGGCGGCGAGGAGTTCGTCGTGGGTGCCGCGTTCCACGATGCGGCCGGCCTCGACGACCAGGATCTGGTCGGCGGCCCGGATCGTGGACAGGCGGTGGGCGATCACCAGGGCCGTCCTGCCCTCCAGCGCCTCGGCGAGGGCCTCCTGGACGGCCGCCTCGGAGGTGTTGTCCAGGTGGGCGGTGGCCTCGTCGAGGATGACCACGCGCTGGCGGGCCAGCAGCAGCCGGGCGATGGTCATCCGCTGGCGTTCGCCGCCGGAGAGCCGGTAGCCGCGCTCGCCGACCACCGTGTCCAGGCCGTCGGGCAGGGACCGTACGAGGGTGTCCAGCCGGGCCCGGCCGAGCGCGGCCCACAGGTCGTCCTCGGCGGCGTCCGGCCGGGCGAGCAGCAGGTTGGCGCGGACGGTGTCGTGGAAGAGGTGGCCGTCCTGGGTGACCATGCCGACGGTGTCCCGCAGCGACCGGGCGGTCAGGTCGCGGACGTCGACGCCGCCGACGCGCACGGTGCCGGAGCCGGCGTCGTACAGGCGCGGCACGAGCTGGGCGATGGTGGACTTGCCCGCGCCGGAGGAGCCGACCAGGGCGACGGTCTGCCCGGGTTCGGCGCGGAAGGAGACGCCGTGCAGGACCTCGGCGCCGCCCCGGGTGTCCAGGGCGGCGGTCTCCTCCAGGGAGGCGAGGGAGACCTTGTCGGCGGACGGGTAGCCGAAGCGGACGTCGTCGAACTCGACGGCCACGGGGCCGTCCGGGACCGTGCGGGCGCCGGGCTTCTCGGCGATGAGCGGTTCCAGGTCGAGCACCTCGAAGACCCGCTCGAAGCTGACGAGGGCGCTCATCACCTCCACGCGCGCCCCGGCGAGCGCGGTGAGCGGCGCGTACAGGCGGGTGAGCAGCAGCGCGAGGGAGACGACGGCGCCGGGCTCCAGGCTGCCGCGCAGGGCGTAGAAGCCGCCGAGGCCGTAGACGAGGGCCAGGGCGAGCGCGGAGACCAGGGTGAGGGCGGTGATGAACGCGGCCTGCGCGGTCGCGGTGCGCACCCCGATGTCGGCGACCCGGCCGGCGCGGAGCGCGAACTGGGCCGACTCCTCCTCGGGGCGGCCGAACAGCTTGATCAGGGTGGCGCCGGGCGCGGAGAACCGCTCGGTCATCCGGGTGCCCATCGACGCGTTCAGGGCGGCGGCCTCGCGCTGCATCCGGGCCATCCGGGTGCCCATCCGCCGGGCCGGGACCACGAAGACCGGCAGCAGCACCAGCGCGAGCAGGGTGATCTGCCAGGACAGGCCGAGCATGACGGCGAGGGTGAGCAGCAGCGTCACCACGTTGCCGACCACCCCGGACAGGGTGTTGCTGAAGGCGCGCTGGGCGCCGATGACGTCGTTGTTGAGGCGGGAGACCAGCGCTCCCGTACGGGTACGCGTGAAGAACGCGACGGGCATGCGCTGCACATGATCGAACACGGTCGTGCGCAGATCGAGGATGAGTCCCTCCCCCAGCGTCGCCGACAGCCTCCGGGAGAGGATGCCGAGCACCGCCTCCGCGACCGCGATCGCGGCGATCAGCAGGGCGAGCCGGACCACGGTGCCCTCGTCGCCGCCCGACACGAGCGCGTCGACGACGTGTCCGGCCAGGACGGGGGTGGCGACGGCGAGCAGCGCGGTCACCACCCCGAGCAGCAGGAAGACGGTGATACGGCGGCGGTGCGGGCGGGCGAAGGCGCCGATGCGGCGCAGGGTGGCGCGGGCGAAGGGGCGGCGGTCCCGCTCGGCGTTCAGCACGCCGTGCAGTTGGGTCCAGGCGGTGGTCTCCATGCTCATGCCGATGACGCTAGAACCTCGACCTTCCTTGGGGTCAAGGACCGGCCGCTGTCCACCCGTAAACCGCCGTCCCCGTGGCTGCCACCCGCCGTTGGGCCGGGGCGGGGAGGCTTCCGGGGTGTGACAGAAGCCGTGACAGCAGCGACAGCGGTACGACGCCCCGACGCTCCCCCGGCACCTCACGCACCGCCGGTCCCCGAAGCCCTGCCGGTCCCCGAAGTACCGCCGATCCCCGGAGCCCCACCGGCCCTCGAAGCCCCACCGCTCCCGGAAGCCTGGCCGGCCCCCGGAGCCCCACCGCTCCCCGAAGCCCCGCCGATGCCCGGAGCCCTCTCGCGGCGGTTGTGCCGTCGCCTCCCCGTCCGGCAGGTGCTCTGTCTCGTTCCGCCGCTGCTCGTCGCCGTGGTGGCGGTGCGGCACCGGTCGGTGCTCGCGCAAGGGTTCGGCCATCTCGCCGAGGCCCGCTGGCCGTGGCTGCTGGCCGCGGCCGGCGTGACCTGTCTGACCTGGGTGGCCGCCGCCTGCACCCGGCAGGGGGCGGTGGTGGAGCGGCTGCCCCGGCGGCGGTTGCTGGCCGCCCAGTTCGCGGCGGGCGCGGCCAACCACCTGCTGCCCACCGGGCTGGGCGCGAGCGCGGTCAACCTGCGGTTCATGACGGTGTGCGGGGTGCCGCTCGCCCGTTCCTCGGCGGCGCTCGCCCTGTATCTGCTGGCCGAGAGCGTCGGCCGGGTGGCCCTGCTGGGCGCGCTGCTGCTCGCGTTCCCCGGGGCGCTGCGCCTGGGGGCACTGCTGCCCGAGGGCTTCCTCGGGCCGCTGCTGCTCGCCGGGGCGGCGGCGCCGGTGGTGGCGGCGGGCGTGCTGGCGCCGGCCCCCCGGGTGCGCGCGGCCGTGGCGTCGTTCCTGCGCACGGCGCTCGGCGAGGCGCGTTCGGTGCACGCCCGGCCGGCGCGGGCGCTGGCCCTGTGGGGCGGTGCGCTGGCCTTCCCGGCGTTGCAGGCGGCCGGGCTGGCGCTGGTGGGCCGGGCCCTGGAACTGCCGGTGCCGGCCGCGCACCTGGCGGTGGCGTACCTCGCGGCGACGGTCGCGGTCGCGCTGGTGCCGGCCCCGGGCGGCATCGGCTCGGTCGAGGCGGCGCTGGTGATGGCCCTGGTCGCGGCGGGCGGCCCGGTTGCGCTGTCCACGGCGGTGGTGCTGGCCTACCGGATCATCACCGTCTGGCTGCCGCTGCCGCCGGGGGCGCTGACCCTGGCGGCGCTGGTGCGGCTGAAGGTGATCTGACGTCCCGGTGGCCGAAGCCGCACCCCGCCCGGCCGGCGCGGTGCGGCCCACCCGGCGGGATGCGGCAGGATGAGCGGTCGCGCCGCTCGGACACTGTGCCGAGCGGCGTGCAAGTCCTACCGGAAACGAGCAGGTGACGACGTGACGAGACTTCACATCCGGCCGTCGGCGAGCACTCTCGCCGCCGTTGCCGTCCCCGGAGGTGACCGGTGACCCGCGACCTCACCGTGGACGACCTGGTGTTCGCCGGCATCGCGCTGGCCGCCGGGCTGATCGGCGCCTTCCTGCTGCGCATGCTGCTGCGCTGGCTGGGCGAGCACGCCGGCCGTACCCGCTGGAGCGGCGACGACGTGATCGTGGACGCGCTGCGCTCGGTGGTGCCGTGGGGCGCCGTGCTGGGCGGCACGGCGGGCGCCGCGGCGGCGCTGCCGCTGACCCGGACGGTGCAGCACAACGTCAACCAGGTGCTGACGGTCCTGTTCATCGCCGTGGTGACGGTGTCGGCGGCCCGGGTCATCGCCGGGCTGGTGCGGACCGTGACCACGTCCCGCTCCGGGGTGGCCGGCTCGGCCACGATCTTCGTCAACATCACCCGGGTCCTGGTCCTCGCCATCGGCTTCCTGGTGGTGCTCCAGACCCTCGGCATCTCCATCGCGCCGATGCTCACCGCGCTGGGCGTGGGCGGTCTGGCGGTCGCCCTGGCGCTCCAGGACACCCTCGCCAACCTCTTCGCGGGCATCCACATCCTCGCCTCCAAGACCGTGCAGCCCGGCGACTACATCCGGCTCAGCAGCGGCGAGGAGGGCTATGTGGAGGACATCAACTGGCGGCAGACCACCGTCAGCGACCTGTCCAACAACCTGATCGTGATCCCCAACGGGCAGCTCGCCAAGACCAACATGACCAACTTCATGCGGCCCGAGCAGCGGCTGACCATCACGGTCCAGGTCGGGGTGGCGTACGACAGCGATCTGGAGCTGGTGGAGCGGGTGACGTCCGAGGTGGTCACCGAGGTGATGACGGAGATCACCGGCGCCGTCCCGGAGCACGAGCCGGCGGTCCGCTTCCACACCTTCGGCGACTCGCGGATCGGCTTCATGGTGATCCTGGGCGTCGGCGAGTTCAGCGACCAGTACCGGATCAAGCACGAGTTCATCAAGCGCCTGCACCGGCGCTACCGCGACGAGGGCATCCGCATCCCGGCGCCGGCCCGGACCGTCGCGCTCCAGCAGGGTGCCGTGGTCTTCCCGCACCAGCGCAGCGGCGAGGAGATCACCGCGCGCTGAACGGACGCCGAAGAGGCGGGGGCCGTCCGAATTCTCCCGGCGGCCCCTGTCGAGTCACGGTCGATCACGAGATATCTTGATGTCGAGCAATGTTGCAGACGTGGAGCGGAGCACCCGGTGACTGACTCGACCATCATCTATACGCACACTGACGAGGCCCCGGCCCTGGCGACATATTCCTTCCTGCCGGTGATCCGGGCCTACGCCGCGCAGGCGGGCGTCGCGGTGGAGACCCGCGACATCTCGCTGGCCGGGCGCATCATCGCCGTGTTCCCGGAGTACCTCACCGAGGACCAGCGCATTCCGGACGCCCTGGCGGAGCTGGGCGAGCTGGCCAAGACCCCCGCGGCCAACATCATCAAGCTGCCGAACATCTCGGCGTCGATCCCGCAGCTCAAGGCCGCCGTCGCCGAGCTGCAGAGCCAGGGCTACGCGCTGCCGGACTACCCGGACGACCCGAAGACCGACGAGGAGCGCGAGATCCGCGCCCGCTACGACAAGGTCAAGGGCTCCGCGGTCAACCCGGTCCTGCGCGAGGGCAACTCCGACCGCCGCGCCCCGGCGTCGGTGAAGAACTACGCCAAGACCCACCCGCACCGCATGGGCGCCTGGACCGGCGAGTCGAAGACCAACGTCGCGACCATGGGCGAGAACGACTTCCGCTCCACCGAGAAGTCCGTGGTCATCGCCGAGGACGGCACCCTGCGCATCGAGCTGGTGGGCGACGACGGCTCCACCACCGTGCTGCGCGAGTCGGTACCGGTGAAGCAGGGCGAGGTCGTCGACGCCTCGGTGCTGCGCGTGGCCGCGCTGCGCGAGTTCCTCACCGCGCAGGTCGCCCGCGCCAAGCAGGAGGGCGTGCTGTTCTCCGTGCACCTGAAGGCCACGATGATGAAGGTCTCCGACCCGATCATCTTCGGTCACGTGGTGCGCGCCTTCTTCCCGAAGACGTTCGCGCAGTACGGCGAGACGCTCGCCAAGGCCGGGCTGACCCCGAACGACGGCCTGGGCGGCATCTACAAGGGCCTGGAGTCGCTGCCCGAGGGCGCCGAGATCAAGGCGTCCTTCGACGCCGAGCTGGCCGAGGGCCCGGAGCTGGCGATGGTCGACTCCGACAAGGGCATCACCAACCTGCACGTCCCCTCCGACGTCATCATCGACGCCTCGATGCCGGCCATGATCCGCACCTCCGGCCACATGTGGGGCCCGGACGGGCAGGAGCACGACGCCCTCGCCGTCATCCCGGACTCCTCCTACGCCGGCGTGTACCAGGCCGTCATCGATGACTGCCGCGCCAACGGCGCCTACGACCCCGCCACCATGGGCTCGGTCCCGAACGTGGGCCTGATGGCGCAGAAGGCCGAGGAGTACGGCAGCCACGACAAGACCTTCGAAATCCCGGTGACCGGCACCGTCCGCCTGGTCGACGGCGACGGCACCGCCGTCATCGAGCAGGCCGTCTCCGCCGGTGACATCTTCCGCGCCTGCCAGACCAAGGACGCCCCGATCCGCGACTGGGTCAAGCTGGCCGTCACCCGCGCCCGCGCCACCGGCGACCCGGCCGTGTTCTGGCTGGACGAGACCCGCGCCCACGACGCCAACCTGATCGCCAAGGTGAAGCAGTACCTGACGGAGCACGACACCGAGGGCCTGGACATCCGGGTCCTGAACCCGGTCGAGGCGACCGAGCTGTCGGTGGAGCGCATCCGCCGCGGCGAGAACACCATCTCGGTCACCGGCAACGTGCTGCGCGACTACCTCACCGACCTCTTCCCCATCCTGGAGCTGGGCACCAGCGCCAAGATGCTGTCGGTGGTCCCGCTGATGGCGGGCGGCGGCCTGTTCGAGACCGGCGCCGGCGGCTCCGCGCCCAAGCACGTCCAGCAGTTGGTCAAGGAGAACTACCTGCGCTGGGACTCCCTGGGTGAGTTCTTCGCCCTGGTGCCGTCCCTGGAGCAGTACGCCGAGACCACCGGCAACACCCGTGCCAAGGTCCTGGCCGACACCCTCGACCGCGCGACGGCGACCTTCCTCGACGAGGACAAGTCCCCGACCCGCCGCGTCGGCGGCATCGACAACCGCGGCAGCCACTTCTACCTGTCCCTGTACTGGGCGCAGGAGCTGGCGCGGCAGACCGACGACGCCGACCTGGCGAAGACCTTCGCGCCGCTGGCCGAGAAGCTCGCCGCCGACGAGGCGAAGATCGTCGAGGAGCTGAACGCCGTGCAGGGCGAGCCGGCCGACATCGGCGGCTACTACCAGCCCGACCCGGCCAAGGCCGCCCGGGTCATGCGCCCGTCGGCGACCTGGAACGAGACGCTGGCCTCCCTCGCCTGACCCCCGCCAGTCCCCCCGGGCACCCCGCCCCCTCCCCCGCGCGGAGGGGGCGGGGTGCCCGTCTTCGTGACCGACCGGAGCGGCCCCGCCCATGACCGACGCCCCGTCCTTCGCGCTGCTGCCCGGCGCCGCGCACTCCCCCGTGATCCTGCACGTCCCGCACTCCGCCCGGCGGGTCCCGCCCGCCGTCCGGTCCGGCATCGTGCTGGCCGACGCGGAACTGGACCGGGAGCTGGACCATCTCACCGACGCGCACACCGCCGAACTGGCCGAGGCGGCGGCCGCCCTCGCCGGGACCCGGCCGTGGCGGTTCGTCAACCGGCTCTCCCGGCTGGTCGTCGACCCCGAGCGGTTCCCGGACGAGCGCGAGGAGATGACGGCCGTCGGCATGGGCGCCGTCTACACCCGGACCGCGCACGGCGCCGTGCTGCGGCCCGCGGACACCGACCCGGAACCGCTGATCGAGCGGTACTTCCGGCCGTACGCGCAGGCGATGACCGAGGCGGTCGCCGGCCGGCTCGCCGCCACCGGCCGGGCCGTGATCGTCGATGTGCACTCCTACCCCAGCGAGCGGCTCCCGTACGAACTGCACGGCGACGGACCACGCCCGCCGGTCTGCCTGGGTACCGACGCCTTCCACACCCCGCCCGCCCTGCTGGCCGCCGCGCGGGAGGCGTTCGCCGGGTGCGGGGGGACGGGGCTGGACAGCCCGTTCGCGGGGACGTACGTACCGCTGGAGTTCTACGGCGAGCGGGCCGAGGTCGGCGCGCTGATGGTGGAGATCCGCCGCGACACCTACATGAGCGAGCCGGGCGGCCCGGCCGGCCCCGGCCTGGACCGACTGGCCGGGGCGCTCGCGGCGCTGGTCGACGCCGTCTCGCGCTGACCGGCGGGTGCCCGTCCGCGCCGGCGGGCGGGCACCCGCGTGCCGCGGGTCAGGCGCGCAGCCACTCCGTGACGACGACCTCGCCGCCCGCCCGCAGGCGCAGCGCGAACGGACCGGCCGGCGGGACGTCGGCGGTGAACCGGCCCAGGTCGTCGGCGGCGAGCGCGTGAGCGCTCTGCGGTCCGCTCAGCACCTCGATCCGGGCCGGCTGCGGCGGCATCACCTGCCCGATCAGCCCCTGCGCGCTCACCTCGACGTCGAGGCTCACCTCGCCCGCGTGGAAGGTCAGCATCCGCGGCGGATCGGTCTCGCCCCGCACCGGGATGGCGTCGACCAGCGAGTCGAAGGCCAGCTCGGCCAGGCGGGCGTCCAGGTCGTGCAGCGCGAACGCCTCGACGGCGACCCGGCTCAGCTCGGCCGGCACCGGGTCCAGGATGGCCGCCGCCCCGCGCAGCTCCTCCTCCAGCAGCGACTCCTCGAAGCCCTCGTCATCGTGCGTACCCCGCTCGTTCATACCGCCTCCCGTGATTCGAGCCGGGCCCGCAGCCGGCGCAGACAGCGCTGGCGCGTCGGGCCGATGCTGCCCACGGCGATGCCCAGGGCCGCCGACACCTCCTGGTAACTGGGCTGCGGCGACGCGATCAGCACGCGCAGCAACTGCCTGCACCGCTCGCCCAGCGCCTCGAACTCCTGCCACAGCGTGCGGACCCGCTCGCTCTGGGCGGCGGCCTCCTCGGAGTCGAGCACGGCCTCCTCCGGCGTACGGTCCTCGCTGATCCGGTCCAGTACCTGCGGGTCGTCGGTCGGCGTCCAGCGGCGCGACGCCCGGAACACCTTCAGGCACTCGTGCCGCGCGGTGCTCGCCAGCCAGGAGCCGGCCTTCTCCGGTTCCCGGAGCCGGCCCAGGTGCTGGGCGAACCGGAACCAGGCCGTCTGGTACACCTCGTGCGCGTCCGCGTCGGACAGCCCGTGCGCGCGCACCACCGACCAGACCAGCGGGCCCAGCCCCTCCACCAGCGCCTTCCAGGCCCCCGCGTCACCGTCGGCGGCGGACTGGACGAGCGCGCCGACATCTGTACGGTCCACGGTCCCACCCCTCGTGTACGAGACGTCATCGTACGCCGTGGAGGGGGCCGTTCCGCCCGTCATGCGGCCTCGTTCGGCGGACCGACGGGCACCGGGCGCCATGTCGGCGGCAGCAGCGCCGGTACGTGCGCCCCGCGCACCTCGGCGTACTCGGCGTTGGCCGCGAGGAGTTGGCCCCGGGCCTTGCGCGGGTCGGTCTCGCCCTCGGCGGTCATGTGGGCGGCGACCAGGCCGGCGGCCACGGGGGCGGCGAAGGAGGTGCCGCTCCACTGCGCGTACCCCTCGAACATCACCTGGTCCGGCTTGCCGGGGACCTCGCCCGGCTCGCTCAGCACCCCGGTGTGCCGGGGCTCCTGGCAGGTGCAGGTGTAGCCGAAGCCGAACCGGCAGGCGTCGTAGGTGGAGTGCTGGTAGACGTACGGGACGGGCGTGCGGAAGCCGGTGAGGGCGCCGACGAGGCGCTCGCCGGGGGCGTACGCCTTGACCCAGGCGCCGTGGTTGGTGAAGCAGGCGCCGTACTCGCCGTCGCCGCGCAGCGCGCCCACCGACAGCACCGCGGACTCCCAGCCGGGCAGGTCGGCGTAGGCGGCGGGCCAGAACGGGGTGGCGCTGCCGTTGTTGCCGGCGGCGGCGACCAGCAGGGTGCCCTGGTCGCGGAGTTCCTCCATGAACGCCTGGATGCCGAGCAGGCCGTCGGTGCGGCCGTTGGAGGTGCCGGCGGAGAGGCTGAGGACGGCGGGCCAGCCGTCCCGGTCCACGGCCTCGAACAGCTTCTCGCCGAACTCGTACTCCAGGATCGCCCCGGCGTCGTTGAGGGTGTTGCGCACGATGATGTCCGTGTTGGGCGCGACGGCCGCGAGGAGCCCGGCGATGAACGTGCCGTGGCCGACGTACTGCTGGAGCACTCCGGTGTCGTCGCACTCCTGGAGCTGCGCGTCGCCCCGGGTGTGGGCCAGCAGCGGGCAGTCGCGGTGGTCGGCCATCAGGCCGGTGTCGATGACGATGACGCCGACCGCGGTCTCGGCGTCGTAGGGCGTGCCGGCCGGTGCCGGGTTGGGCCGCTCGGTGCGGGCCACGGGCACCGGTTCGTCGCCGGGGCAGGCGTTGACGGCGATGTGCACCACGTGGTTGCGGCTGACGAGTCTGCGTCCCGTGCGGCCCTCCGCCGCCCGCAGGGAGCGCAGCGCGTTCGCCACGGCCGGGTCGCCGCTGTGGTCGCCCCGGGCGGGGTCGCCGACCTGGATGCGGGTGACGCCGGTGCGGTTGGTCTCCGGGCCGGCCCGGCGCACGTGGTCGGCGGTGAGGTGGGGGGCGGCGGTGAAGTGCTCGCGGACCGTGTCCTCGACCAGGCGGGCCTCCTCGCCGTCGCGGGCGAGTACGACGCCCTTCTCGTAGAAGAACTCGGCGGAGTCGTCCGGGCCCATCGCCAGGGGGACGTCGGGCATCGAGCGCTGGATCTGGTCGAACTGCTCGCGGAATCGCTGTGGTGCCATGGCGGGTCCTCCTACTGAGGCGTCGGTCGTCAATCAGAGTCCGCACGCTGCCGATTGATACAGACCCGAATCTGTGTGGCGCGGTTGCGGAGCACTACCATCCATGGGGTGACAGCGGGAAGCGACTCGGTTCTCGAACTGCTGCCGATGGTGTTCGCCGCCCCGAACGAGGCACTGGCGAGGGCGGAGAAGGTGCTGGGCGCCGCTCCGCCGCCGCTGCACGCCTCGGTCGCCCACCAGGTGATCGGCATCTGGCAGCGGGACTTCGGCGACACCCGCCTGGCCCTGGACCACCTGCGGCGCGCCCGTGACCTCGCGGCCGGCGCGGACTCCGCGGACCGGGAGGCGGACGTGCTGGCCACCCTCGGGGTCGCGCTGGTGCACGCGGGGCGCACCCGGGAGGGCCTGGCCGCCTTCGAACGGGGCGTGCGCCGGGGCGCGGGGCACACCAGGGCGCGGGTGCGGTACCGGCGGGCGTACGTGTGGTGGGTGCTGGGCCGGCACGGCGAGGCGCTGGAGGACGTGCGCCGGGCGATACCGGTGCTGCGGCAGGCCGACGACACGATCTGGACGGCGCGGGCGCTGACGCTGCGGGCCACCGTCCATCTGGCGCTGGGCGCGGTGGACCGGGCGGACGCCGACTTCACGGCGGCGGAGGCACTGTGGGACACCACGGGCCAGGAGCACGACAAGGCCGACGCGGTGGAGAGCCGGGGGCTGGCCGCGTTCCGCTCCGGGGACATCCCGGCCGCGCTGAAGCTGCTGGACGAGGCCGAGGAGCGGTACGCGGCGCTGGGCACGCCGACGTTCGTGCTGAACATCCGGCGCTGCGAGGTCCTGATGGCGGCGGGGCTCGCCCCGGAGGCGCTGGCCGAGGCGGACACCGCGATCGCGGTGCTGGACGGCATCGGCGGGCAGTCCACCCGCAAGGCGGAACTGCTGCTGGTGGCGGCGCGGGCGGCCCGGCTGGCGGGGGACGCGCAGACCGCGATAGCCCGCGCGGCCGTCGCCGTGCGGCTGTTCGCGGCGCAGCGCCGCACCTGGTACGAGACGCACGCCCGGCTGGTGCTGATCGAGGCCCGGGTGGCGACCGGGCGGGCCTCGGGGCGGCTGGTCGGGGAGGCGGCGGCGGTGGCGGAGAAGCTGGCCTCGTTCGGGTCGCCGGCCGCGCCGGAGGCGTCGCTGCTGGCGGGGCGGATCGCGCTGGGCCTGGACTGGACGGCGGACGCGGAGCGGCATCTGTCGGTGGCCGCCCGCAGCCGGCACAACGGGCCGCCGCTGGCCCGGATGACGGGTTGGGCGGCGCAGGCGCTGCGGGCGCGGGCCGCCGGGTCGGCGCGGGGGGTGCTGGAGGCGTGCCGGCGCGGCCTGGACGTGCTGGACGACCACCGGATGACGCTGGGCGCCTCGGAGCTGCGGGCCCGCGCCACCGCGCAGGGCGCGGAGCTGGCCGCGCTGGCGCAGCGGGCCTCGCTCGCCTCGGGCGGGCCGCGGCGGCTGCTGGTGTGGAGCGAGCGGTGGCGGGCGACGGTGCTGGCCGCGCCGCCCACCCGGCCGCCGGCCGACCCGGCGCTGCTCAGCGACCTCACCGCGTTCCGGGTCATCGCGGCCCGCGCGGAGGACGCCCGGATGGAGGGGCGGCCGGTCGCCGCGCTGGAGCGGGAGCAGCGGCGGCTGGAGCGGGAGGTGCGGTCCCGGACCCTGCACATGCGGGGCGAGGCGCCGGGCGGCGGCGACCGGTTCGACGTCGGCCGGCTGCTGGCGGCGCTCGGGCAGGACGTACGGCTGGTGGAGCTGGCCGTGCTCGACGGGCGGGTGCAGGTGCTGCTGTGCGGCCAGGGGCGGGTGCGGCGGTTCGAGGGCGGGCTGCTCGCGGAGGCGGAGCAGGAGGCCGCGCATGTGCAGGCGGGGCTGCGGCGGCTGGCCCACCCGGGTGCCCAGGCGCGGCTTCCGCTGGTGGAGGCGGCGGGGCGGCGCCTGGAGGAGCTGCTGTTCGGTGCGGCGGCGGCGCAGCTCGGCTCCGGCCCCGTGGTCGTGGTGCCGCCGGCGCGGCTGCACATGGTGCCCTGGGCGCTGCTGCCCGCGCTGCGGGAGCGGGTGCTCAGCGTCTCCCCGTCGGCGAGCAGTTGGCTGCGCGCCCGGCGGACCGCGCCGCCGCCCGGGGGCCGGCACGTCCTGGTCCGCGGTCCGGGGCTGGCCAGCGGGGGTGCGGAGGTGCCGCTGCTCGCCCAGGGGTACGGCGGTGGGCGCGGCGCCGGCGGGGACGGGCGGCCGGTGGTCCTGGAGGGGGACGGGGCGCGGGTGCCGCGGGTGCTGCGGGAGCTGGACGGGGCGGCGCTGGCGCACATCGCGGCGCACGGCGCGTTCCGGGCGGACAGCCCGCTGTTCTCCTCGCTGCGGATGGCGGACGGGCCGCTCATCGTCCACGACTTCGAACGCCTGGACCGCAGCCCGTACCGGATCATCCTGTCCTGCTGCGAAACCGCCCGGTGCGCGTCCGTCGGCGCGGACGAGCTGCTCGGGCTGGTCACGGCCCTGCTGCCGCTCGGCACGGCCGGGGTGGTGGCGTGCAGCGCGCCGGTCAACGACGCGGCGGTGGTCCCGCTGATGCTCGCCCTGCACAAGGGCCTGGGCGCCGGGCTCTCCCTGGCCGAGGCGCTGCGCGACGCGCGGGCCTCGCTGCCGGGCGACGCGGTGCACCAGGCGACGGGGTGGGCGTTCTCGGCGTTCGGGGCGGCCTGAGCCTCACGCGGGCTGCGCCTCGGGCAGCTCCACCAGCCAGGGCAGGGTGCCGCGGTCGCCGACGCCGAGGCGGGCGTAGGCGCTGTAGAGGTGGTTGCCGACCGTGCGCACGGAGAGGGTGAGCCGCTCCGCGATCTGCCGGTTGCTCAGTCCGGCGGCGGCCAGGGTGACGATCTGCCGCTGCCGGGCGGTGAGTTCGCCGAGGACGAGGCCGGACAGGGCCGGGGTGCGGGCGCCCTGGCAGCGCCGGGCGAGGGCGACGGCCCGGGTCCGGGCGGTGCGCGCGGCGCCCGGGTCGCGGTGGACGGCGGCGGCCTGGGCGTACGCCTCGGCCGCGAACAGCAGGAACCCGCGCCGCCGCAGGTCCTCGGCCGCCCGGTCCAGGGCGGGCCCGTCGCCCCGGGCCAGGGCGTCGGCGTGTGCGGCGAACACCCCGCCCAGTTGTCCGGCGGCCCGCTCGGGCGCCCCGAGCCGTACGGCGTCGTAGGGGTCCTGGGCGACCGCCGCGACCGCGCCGGCGAGGTCCCCGCGTGCGGCGGCGGCCCAGACCGGCGCGGCGGCCGGGTCGCCGGCCGCCGGGGGCCCGGTCTGGGCCGCCGCCAGGGCGAGTTCGGTACGGCAGTCGGGGTCGTCCGGGGTGTGGCGCAGGCCCTCGCGGGCCCAGGCGGCGGCCTCTTTGAGGCGGCCGCCGAGGCGGGCGAAGCGGGCGCGGACCGCGGCGTCGGGGGCGGGCAGTCCCATGCCCTCGGCGACCAGCCACTCCCCCACGGGCGCGTCGGCCGGGCGGACGTCGGACCGCCGCGTGCGGCGGGTCAGGGCGGCCGTCTCGGCGGCGAGGGCGCGGGCGCACCGGTCGTCCGAGGCGCGGGCCAGCCTGCGGGCGCGCAGCCTGCCGGCCGTGGCGCGCAGGACGGGGCCGTGCAGGGGGTGGGCCAGGCGGGTGCCGCCGTCGGCGTCGACCTGGACCAGCCCCTCGGCCTCCAGTCGTTCCAGGACCCGTACGTCGAGGCCGTCCAGGTCCCAGTGGAGCGGCAGGGGTTCGGCGAAGGCGAGCCGCTGGAGGGTCTCGCGCGCCTCGTCCGGGACACGGTCGAGGTCCGGCGCGAGGCGTTCGCGCACGGCCGCGGTGACCGGCACCGGTCCCCGCCACGCCCATTCGCCGGTGTCCGGGGCCGGGCCGGGCGGCGTCCGGTCGCGCATCGCCGTCAGCAGCTCGCGCAGCAGCCGCAGGTCGCCCCGGCACAGGCGGTGCAGATGCCCGGCGGTGAGCGGTTCGGGCGCGGTGCCGACGGCCGCCGCGAGCAGGTCGGCGGTGTCCTCGCGGGGCAGCGGCCCGACGGCGAGCCGGGGCAGGAGGTCGCCGGTCCACAGCCGGGAGACGGCCTCCGGCGCGGCGGCGCCGTCGGTGGCGACGACCAGCAGCCGGGTGCGACCGTGCACGGCCGACTGGTGGACCAGGGCGGCGGAGGCGTCGTCGAGCCAGTGCGCGTCGTCGACCACCAGCAGCCGCACCCCGGCCAGGAACCGGGCGGCGCGGTGCAGCGTGACCGGCTCGGGCAGCAGGTGGGCGAAGGCGGCGAAGGGCAGGTCCCGGGTCTCGGGCGTGCCGGCCACGCGCAGGTGGTCGGTGCCGCGGACCGCCTCGGTGACCAGCCGGGTCTTGCCGTACCCGGCCGGGCCGGTGACCACGAGGCCGGGGCGGCCGGCGGTCACGGACCGGCGTACCAGCTCCAGTTCCTCCTCGCGCCCGGTGAACGGCCAGGGCGCTGCGGGCGCCTGGGCGCCCGGGGCGGGGATCGTCGCGTCGCAAGTCGTCACGACAACAGGAGCCGGAGTACTCATTCCTGATACAGGGCGACTTGAGTAGCCCTCGACTCAGGTGCCGGGACCGGCCGGGCGGCACGCTGTCGTCCATGACCGCTCGCTACTGCTCGCTCGCGCAGCAGCCCGCTCCCGCGTTTCCGCCGGGGCTGGCCGCCGAGCGGCTCGGCGCGCTCGTCGGCGGGCGGCGGATGTGGGTCGACGGCACGGTGCTGCACTACTACTTCTTCGACGCCGACACCGACGCCTCGGTCATCACGGTCCCGGGGACCGGCCGGACCGGCCGGGTGCCGTGGGCGGGGGACGCGGCCCAGTGCGACGTGGTGCGGGACGGCTTCCGGCAGTGGCAGGACCTGGGCATCGGGCTGGTCTTCACCGAGGTCGGCGACCGCTCCGAGGCCGAGCTGCGGATCGGGTTCCAGGAGGGGGACGGTTCCTGGTCGGCGGTCGGCAAGGACGCGCTGCGGGTGGGGACGCACGAGCGCACGATGAACTTCGGCTGGGACCTGACCGCGCCCGGGGAGCGCGGTACGGCCCTGCACCAGATCGGGCACGTGCTCGGGATGCTGCACGAGCACCAGAGTCCGTTCGCCGGGCTGCACTGGGACGACGAGGCGGTCTACGCCGAGCTGGCCGGGCCGCCGCATCACTGGAGCCGGGAGCGGACGTACGCCAACATCCTGCGCAAGCTGGACGCCGACGAGGTCAACGGGGCCGTCTGGGACCCGCAGTCGGTCATGCAGTTCCCGTTCCCGCCGGGGCTGATCCTGGAGCCGGAGCAGTACCGCGCGGGGGTGCATCCGCCCGGCACGCTGTCCGCCGCCGACAAGGAGTTCGTCCTGCGCTGGTACCCGCCGGCCGACCCGTCCGGGCCGCCCGCGCTGGTGCCGTTCCGTTCGGTGCCGCTGGGGCTCGGTCCGGGCGAGCAGGCCGACTTCGTGATCGAACCGCCGCAGACCCGCGAGTACACCGTGGGCACCTTCGGGGACGGGGACGCCGTCGTCGTGCTCTTCGAGGAGCGGGACGCCGAGCCCCGCTACCTCGCCGGGCGGGACGACGGGGGGACCCCGCACAACGCCACCATCAGGGCGCGGCTCGTCAAGGGCCGCCGCTATGTCGTCCGAGTGCGCCTGTACTCCTCGTGGGGTCCGGGCCAGACCGCGGTCATGTGCTGGTGACAGCACGGCCGTGAGCCACCACAGACCGGCGCCGGGGGAGCGGCCGGCCCGTCGCCTCTGGGGGAGGGAGACGGGTCGGCCGCGTCGCGCCGGGTCCGCCGTACGGGGGTCGGCGGACCGACGCGCGAAGGCGGCTCCGCACCACGGGGCCGCCTTCGCGGGGGGCGGGCCGGCCGGGGCGGTCCCGGGCCGACGGCCCCGGGTCGAAAGGCGTCCCGCGCGGTAGGGTGAAAGCACGTGCGCACCGGTGAGACGAGGCGCGTGATGGAACCTTGGCTGATCTGGCTGATCGTCGGGGCCGTGCTGGCCGTGGCGGAGATCTGCACGCTCACCGCCGCGCTCGGCATGCTGAGCGTCGCCGCCGTGCTCACCGCCGGGTCCGCCGCGCTCGGTGTCCCGCCGCCCCTGCAGTTCCTCCTCTACGCCGTCCTCGCCACGGTCACCGTGCTGTTCGTGCGCCCGGTCGCGCTGCGGCACCTGACCCGGCCGCAGCCGGCCCGGTTCGGCATCGACGCGCTGGTCGGCAAGGCCGCGTACACCGTCACCGAGGTGACGGCCACGGGCGGCAGGGTCCGTATCGACGGGGAGGAGTGGACGGCCCGCCCCTACGACGAGACGCTGGTCATCGCGCCGGGAGCCACCGTCGACGTCATCCGGATCAGCGGCACCACCGCCTTCGTCTACCCCCGGGACTGAAGCCATGGACGTCACCGCGCCTGTCATCGCCGGCCTGATCGTCGCGCTCATCGCGATCTTCACCGTGGTACGGGCGGTGCGCATCGTGCCCCAGGCACGCGCCCGCAACGTCGAGCGGCTCGGCCGCTACCACCGCACCCTGACCCCGGGGCTGAGTCTCGTCATCCCCTTCATCGACCGGGTGCATCCGCTGATCGACCTCAGGGAGCAGGTCGTCTCCTTCACCCCCCAGCCGGTGATCACCGAGGACAACCTGGTCGTGGAGATCGACACCGTGCTGTACTTCCAGGTCACCGATCCCCGGGCGGCCTTCTACGAGATCGCCAACTTCCTCCAGGGCGTCGAGCAGCTCACCGTCACCACTTTGCGCAACGTGGTGGGCTCGATGGACCTGGAGAAGACCCTCACCTCCCGCGACACCATCAACAGCCAGCTCCGCGGCGTGCTGGACGAGGCCACCGGCAAGTGGGGGCTGCGGGTCAACCGGGTGGAGATCAAGGCGATCGACCCGCCGCAGTCCATCAAGGACGCGATGCAGAAGCAGATGCGGGCGGAGCGGGACAAGCGGGCCGCGGTCCTCGGCGCCGAGGGACAGCGCCAGTCGCAGATCCTCACCGCCGAGGGCGACAAGCAGGCCGCCGTCCTGCGCGCCGAGGGCAACCGGACCGCCGCGATCCTCCAGGCCGAGGGCCAGTCCCGGGCGATCGACGAGGTGTTCCAGGCGGTGCACCGCAACGACCCGGACCCGAAGCTGCTCGCCTACCAGTACCTCCAGGCGCTGCCGCAGTTGGCGCAGGGGCCCGGCAACAACTTCTGGGTGATCCCCAGCGAGATCACCACCGCGCTCCAGGGGGTCTCCCGGGCCTTCGGCGAGGTGCTGCCGCCGTCGCCGGCCACCCGTGAGAAGCCGGCCGACGACGGCATGTCCGCCAAGGCCGCCGACGACTCGGCGCGGGCCGCGGAGGCCGCGGCCGAGGCGCTGGCCGACGCCGCGCGGGCCGACGCCGCCCCCTCCCCCGCCCCCGGTTCTGGTCCCGGTCCCGGTCCGGGCGCGGCCCCGCCGCGCTGAGCGCCGCCGGCCGGCGGGTGCGCTCAGCCCGGGTCCTCGGCGAAGAAGTCGATGATCGCGGCGTTCACGGCCTCGGGCCGCTCCAGATAGCCGTAGTGGCCGCAGCCGGGGATCTCCGTGTAGCGGGCGCCGGGGACGGCGTCGGCGATCTCGCGGCACAGGTGCGGGCGGACCACCAGGTCGTCCTGGAAGCCGATCACGAGACAGGGCCGGTCGATCGCGCGGTAGTGCGGCAGCCGGTTCGGGATCAGGTCCAGACCGAGCTGGGCGCGGACCGCCGAGCGGTCGACCATCGACAGTTCGAGGACGCCTAGCCAGTCGCGCAGCCGCTCGTCGTCGTTGAGGGTGCGCGGCGAGAGGTTCTGCAGGGCCTGGGTGTAGGCCGCGTACGCGGGCGGGATCTTCGTACCGCTGTCGGCGAGTTCGATGTCGCCGGCCGTCATCGCGGCGATCAGTTCGTCGGTGCGGCCGCTGCTCGCCATCAGCACCGCCCGGGTGACCAGGTCGGGCCGGGCCAGCAGCAGTTCCTGGACGACGATGCCGCCCAGCGAGTAGCCGACCACCCGGCAGGGCCCGGCCCCGAGGTGCTCGATCAGGCCGGCGACGTCGGCGGCCATGTCGTCCAGGGTGAAGCCCCCGGGGCAGGTGTCGGTGGGCGGGATGCCCCGGTTGTCCAGGGTGATCACCTGGTGCCCGGCCGCCGTGAGCGCCGGTACCTGGTGGGTGCGCCAGACCCGTCCGGGGGCGCCGGTGCCGGTGACCATCACCACCGGGGTGCCGGTCCCGTACACGTCGTAGCCGAGGTTGATCCCGTTGATCCGCGCGACGGGCATCGGTGTCTTCCCTTCCTGAAGTCGGGCGGGGCCGGGCCGCCGGCGGGGGGTGCGCCCGCCGGCGGTCCGGCCGTCAGGGCCGGGTCACCGGCCGGTCCACACCGGTTCCCGGTGCTCCGCGAAGGCCCGGGGGCCCTCCACGGCGTCGCTGCTGCGCATCCGGCGTTCCTCCCAGACGTACCGGGTGGCGAACGCCTCCGGCAGCGGCTGGTCGAGGGAGCGCATCACCGACTCCTTCACGGCCCGCACCGCCAGGGGCGCGCTGCGGACCAGGTCGTCCGTCCACTCGGCCACCCGCCGGTCCAGTTCGCCGGGCTCCGCGACCTCGTTGACCAGCCCGAAGCGCAGGGCGGTCGCCGCGTCCATCCGGCGTCCGGTGAGCAGATACCCCATGGCCTGCTTCAGGGGCATCTGGCGGGCCAGCCGGAAGGCCCCGCCCGCGCCGGGCACCAGCCCGAGCCGGACCTCCGGCAGCGCGAACACCGCGTCGTGCGCGGCGATCACCAGATCGCAGGCGAGCACCAGTTCGAAACCGCCGCCCAGGGCGTACCCGTTGACCCGGGCCACCACCGGCTTGGACAGGTCGAACCGCTCGGTGAGCCGAGGCCAGCCGGGCCGGCCCCGGCTGCCGAACGTCGTCGGCGGCTCCCCCTCCGCGTCCAGGCGGGCCCGCTCCTTGAGGTCCTGCCCGACGGAGAAGGCCCGGTCGCCGGCGCCGGTCAGCACCACCACCCGGACGTCGTCGTCGTCCTCGACCTCGTCCCAGACACCCGCGAGTTCCTCGTGGGTGCGCAGGTCCATCGCGTTGAGCACCTCGGGACGGTCGAGGGTGACGTGGGCGACGTGGTCCTTCTTCTCGTAACGGACCCGTGGCCGGCCGTCGTCGCTCACGCCGACCCCGCGGCGAACCGGCCGACCTTGTGGATCACGTCCTCGCCGTACAGCCGCAGCGCCTGCTGGAAGGCGAACTCCGCCATGTAGGCGCGGAACGCGTCCTCCGGTTCCTCCGCCAGGTTGAGCATCCGGCGGTTGGCGAGGACCGCCTCGCCGTCGAGCCGGTCCAGGCTCCGCTCCACGGCGGCGTCCAGCTCGGCCGGTTCCACCACCTCGTCGACGAGCAGCTTGGCCTGGGGTTCCGTGGCCCAGATCCGGCGGCCCTCCAGGATCACCTGCCGGGACAGCCGGGGCCCGACGTACCGGCTGAACCGGAAGTTGGACGCGCCGGGGATGATGCCCTCCTTCGCGGCGGGCAGGCTGAGGTAGGCGTCGGACGCGGCGATCACATGGTCGAAGGCGAGCAGCAACTGGGTGCCGCCGCCGATCGCGAAGCCGTCCACCACCGCCACCCAGGGCTTCTCCACGTACCGGACGTGCCACGCGCCCGCGTCGTCGGTGCGCAGACCCCTGATGAGCTTGTGGATGTAGCCCAGTTCCCGGCGGAGCAGGAAGTCGACCAGGGAGATGTCGCCGGAGCTGAGGTTCTTGAGGTTGATGCCGGCGCTGAACACCCGGCGGCCCCGGTAGCGGGGGTGGCTCATCTCGCCGCCCCGCAGCAGGCCCACCCGTACGGACGGGTCGAGCAGGGCCAGGTCGACGGCGGTCTCCATGTCGTCGACCTGCTGGTTGTCCTCGGCGTTGAGGCGGTCCTCCCGGCACATCGTCAGCCGGGCCACCCCGTCCCGGCGCTCCAGCCGTACGGCCTCCATCTCCAGCACGCCGGTGCGCTGGAACTCCGGCAGCAGGCGCAGCGCGCGGGCCGTCGGCCGCAGCATGGCGTCCATCAGGTGGGGGCCGGCGACGGGTGAGCGCAGCACGGCCCGCAGGAAGATGCCCTGGTCGATCTCGTGGCCGTCCTTGTCGGCCTGCGTGCGGCCGCGTTCCCGGGCCAGCAGACCGGCGTCCGGCACCAGGCCGGGGAAGGCGGCCGCCGCGGCCTCGACCAGTTCCTCGATCCGCAGCGACCGGGAGCGGCCGTCGGTGAGCCGGTCGTAGACGGCGTCGACATGGTCGTCCAGGAACCGGGAGCGCGCCGCGCGGGCGGCGTCCTTGGCCGCCTCCGCCTCGGCCCGCTGCCCCGGGGTGCGCTCCGTCGGCGAGGGCAGCGACGCCAGGGCCGCCGTCTCCCGCCCCGCCGCCTCCGTCAGGGCCGGCCACCCGTCGAGGGCGGCCGGGGCTCCCTTCGGGTCCGCACTCATGCGGCCTCCTCGGCCGCGGTGCGGCGCAGGCTGCGGTCGCAGGCGGCCAGGTGCGGGCCGAGCGCGTCCTCGAAGCTGGTGGTGACCGCGTCGAACAGGAGCTGGCGGCGGATGGCGAGTTCCTTGCCGGACAGTCCGGCCAGCCGCTGTGCCGTCGCGGCGGCGGCGCCGTCCAGGTCGTCGGTCAGCTCGTCGGCCACGCCCAGCATCAGCGCCTCGGACGCCTTGACCGGCTGCCCGAACAGGACGGCCCGGCGGGTGCGGGCCGAGCCGGCGAGCTGGACCAGCCGGAACATGGCCAGCCCCGGCCAGGTCGACTCGCCGTCGAAGGGCAGCAGCAGCCGGGTGTCCCGGGTGGCGATCCGGATGTCGGCGGCGAGGAAGACGTCGAGGGCCTGCCCGCCGCAGTCCCCGGAGGCCAGCGCGACCGTCGCGGCCGGCAGCCGCTCCAGGCGGCGCAGCGCCCGCTCCCACTTGGTGACCAGGGCGACGGTCAGCCCGTCCGTCCAGTCGGGCGCGGGCGCGCCGCTGACCTTGAGGGTCACCGTGCCGGCCTCGCCCCGGTCCTCGGCCCGGTCGCACAGGGCGGTGATGTCCCGGACGGCCCCGATCGACAGCGGCCGCGTCCCGTCGATGCTCAGCGTCAGTGCGTCGCTCATGTCCCTCACCGTGTCGTCCCCCACTGTCTGCTCCCCCGTTCTCACCACTGGACCAGTGCCGTCTCGAGCGTGGAACCCGGTCCCATGGTCATCAGCACGCCGTAGTCGCCGGGCCGGGTGACCTGCTCGTCGAGCAGCCTTTCGTACGAGAAGATGAACGATCCGCTGGACACGTTGCCGTAGTCCCGCAGCACGCCGACGGTGTGCCGCAGGTCGTGGCGGGTCAGGCCCAGGTTGACGATGACCGCGTCGATGACCTTCTTGCCGCCGGAGTGCACCAGCCAGTGGCGGATGTCGCTGCGGCGCAGTCCGGTGTCGCCCAGCAGGCGGTCCACCACGACCTCGGCGTGCGCGCCGACGACGTACGGGATCTGCGGGTCGAGGTAGAAGCTGAAGCGGTCCAGTTCGCGGTCCCAGTCGTAGCGCATCGCGTCGACCGCTTCGGGAATGATGCAACTGGCCAGCTTGAGGATGGTCGGGCCCTCCGTGGTGCCGGACGCCTCGTCGCCGGGCCCGGACATCAGGGCGATGGCGCCGGCGCCGTCGCCGAAGAGGCTGTTGACGACCGCGGTCCGCATCGAGGAGTCCATCGCGTACGCGGCGGAGCACGCCTCCGTGCAGAGCACCACGGCGAGTTCGCCCGGGTGGGCGGCGGACCAGCCGGAGACGACGTTCACCGCGTTGAGCCCGGCGTTGCAGCCCATGCCGACGATGTCGCTGCGGCTGCAGTGCCGGTCGATGCCCAGCTCGCGGATCATCAGGGCGCTCAGCCCGGGGGTGAGGAAGCCGGTGGAGGTGACGCAGCACAGGTGCCGCAGGTCGGACAGTTCGGCGCCGGCCTGCTTCAGGCAGGCGTTCAGGGCGTCGACGCCCATCCGCACGGCCATGGACTTGTGCTTGTCCAGCAGGTCGCCCTGCGGCTCGGGGCTGCGCACCCCGTCGGCGTCCGGGTCGGGCAGGGTCAGGTGGCGCGTGTCGATGGCGCTGTTGACGAAGACGGAACGGATCTTCGGGTCGGTTATCCCGAAGGCGTCCAGCACTTCCGTCTGGGTGTAGATCGTGTCGGACGCCGCCGTGCCCACCCCGACGATCCGGGGCCGGTACGGCGTCTTGAGCGCGCCGTCACCGGTCAGGACCGGTGTCTCGGCTCGGTCCAGGATGATGGTCATCTGTAGGTCCACCCCCACATGCGCGGCCTGCTGCGCGGTTTTGTCGCATTGATGCTGCCGGTCACTTGCTTCGCCTTTCCGATCGTTTTCCCGATCGCTTTTTCCGGAGAGATCCGGAAGGAATTCCGGATGTCATTCTTCGCGGCTCTGCGCCTCGATGAACCGCGCGAGCCGCGCGGTTCCCTCTTCGATCTCCGCGGTCGTCAGATAACTCGTGGAGAGGCGGAGGGCGTGCTGCCCGCCGCCCTGCGGATAGAAGTAACGCATCGGCGTCCAGATGACGCCGAAGTCCTGTGCGGAACGGGTCAGCGCCGCCTCGTCCGCCCGGAAGGGGACGTGCACGCTGAGGAAGAATCCGCCCGCGGGTTCGTTCCAGCGCACGCCCAGCGCCTCGCGGCGGCCGGCCGGGATGCGGGCGTCCAGGGCGCGGAGCGTGGTGCGCATGGCGTCGCCGTAGTAGGCGGCCGCGTCGGCGTTCAGGGCGGAGATCCGGCCGTCGGCGGCCAGCAGGGCGCCCGCCACCGCGGCCTGGCTCAGGGACGAGGTGTTCACCGTCACCATGCTCTTGATCTTGACGAGTTCGGCGGCGAGCAGTCCGGTCCGCCCCTCGTCGTCCACCACCCGCTGGTCGGCCACGGCGAAGCCGACCCGGGCGCCGGGGAAGACGGTCTTGGCGAAGGAGCCGAGGTGGACGACCGACCGCGAGGTGTCCAGGGACTTCAGCGTCGGCAGCGGCGTACCCGGGCTCACCCGGCGGTAGGGGCTGTCCTCGATGAGGAGGATGCCGTAGCGCTCCGCCAGGGCCAGCAGTTCCCGGCGGGTCGCCTCGTCCAGGGTGGCGCCGGAGGGGTTGGAGTGGTCGGGGATGACGTAGAAGGCGCGGGGGCGGCGGCCGCGGGCGTGCTCGCGCAGGATCGCCGCCTCCAGGTCGGCGCTGTGGAAGCCGTCCGCGCGCTCCTCCACCGCGGTCACCGGCACGTCCAGCAGCTTCGCCGCGCCGGTGATGCCGACGTAGCAGGGGCTCGCCGCGAGCAGGACGTCGCCGGGGCCGGCGCAGAGGGCGCGCAGCACGAGCAGCATGGCCTCCTGCGCGCCGACCGTGATGACGATCGACTCGGGGGGTACGTCGATGTCCTCGTCCACGCGCAGCGAGTCGGCGACGATCTCGCGGATCTGCCCGGCGGTGGGGCCGTACTGGTACATCGCGGTACGGATGTCCTGCGGCGTCCGGCCCTGGGCGGCCAGGTGGTCGAGGTAGCCGCGGACGTAGGTGAAGATCCGCTCGGTCTCGAAGAACCCGTCGTAGGGCCGTCCCGGGGCGAAGGAGATCGCGTCCGGGTAGCGGTGGGTGATCTCGTTGAGGAAGTTCATGGTGTCCAGCACCGGGTCGGACACGCTGGCGTGCAGATCGGCCCTGCGCAGGGGGCGGTCGGGGGACGCGGGGGCGGCGGTGGGCGGGGGCGTGACCGTCACCGGGCGGGGGGCGGTGCGCAGCACGGAAGGGCGGGCCTCGGTGACCGTGGGGGTGCCGGTGAAGGCCATCGCGGCCGCCAGCTCGCCGGCCAGGCCGGTCAGCGCCGCGGCGACGCCGGCCTCGCCGCCGCTGAGCAGGGCGTCCAGGACCGGGCGGCCGAGGAGGACGGCGTCGGCGCCCGAGGCGAGGGCGGTCAGGACGTCGGCGCCCCGGCGGACGCCGCCCTCCAGCAGGACGGGGCGGCCCCCGGTGGTGGCGGCCGCGACGACGGGCAGCGCTTCCAGGCGGTCGGTGACGAGGCCGTCGGCCCCGGCGTCGATGGCCCGGACGGCGTCCGCCGCGGTACGCACGCCGGCCACCAGCAGCGGCAGCCCGCTAGCCGCGCGCAGCCGCTCCAGGTCGGCCCAGTCGGCGCGGTCGCGGAGCCCGGGGAGCCCGGTCCCGGCGGCCGGAGCGGGGGCGGCTCCGTCCTGGGGGCCGAGCGCGAGGACGAGGGCGGTGTACCCGGCGTCCTCGGCGCCGGCGGCGGTCCGCCGCGCGGTGCCGTCGTCCTGGAAGGCGTACGTCCGCAGCCACAGCGGCGTCTCCGGGACCGCCGGGCCGGGGACGGGGGTGAGGGCGCTGACCACGGCGGGCAGTCCCGCCCGGCCCGCCGCGCCGAGCACGGCGGGCAGCGCTTCCGGCCGGACCAGCCCGGCGAGCGGGCCGACGGCCAGCGGCGCCGCCCAGTTGCGGCCGAGGATCTTCGCGGCGGTCTCAGGCGGGCCGGAGTGACTCGGCCCGCCCTGCTTCAGCCCCGCGCGGTCGAACGCCGCGCGGTTCGCGGCCGAGGCGTTTTCCACCCGTGCCAGGAAATCCACGAGAACGGGATCGAGGTCCTCCCGCGCATTGTCTTCCGGACGGCTTCCGGTCATGGATTTCCCCCCGTACGGAACGGTTATGGCAGGGTGATTTCGGCGGCCAGGATCACACGTTCCCGACCACGGTCACAACGCTGTCCAACAGCGCGGTATCCACGGTTGGACGGGCGCCTTCCTCATCGTCCGTTCGGTGAGCAGGAGGCTTCCCCGAGACGGGCGAGCGACGCCGGAAGTTCACCGCGGCTGCGCACGTTCAACTTCCGGTAGATTTTGGTCAGATGCTGTTCCACGGTGCTGACCGTGATGAAAAGGCGGTCGGCGATCTCCCGGTTGGTGCAGCCGGCCGCGGCCAGGGCGGCCACCCGCCGTTCGGCCTCGGTCAGTCCGGTCGGCGGCGCCAGCGCCTCGTCCGGGGCGGACCGGCGTCCCGGGTGTCCGCCGCGCGAGCGCCGCGCCGGGGCGGCCGGTACGTGCGGAGTGTCCCGCGCCGCGTCCAGGTACGTCCACAGCGAGGCGACGGGGCGGGGCAGTTCGGGCGGGAGGTCCCGGCGTACCACGGCGGTCCGCGCGGCCTCCAGCTCCTCCAGCGCCCGGCCCGTCTCCAGCCGGTCGCCGCAGGCTCTGAGTATCCGCACCGCCTCGCGCAGCAGCGGCAGCCGGTCCCGGGGCGGGCTGACCGCCGCGAGGTGGCGCAGCGCGACGCCCCGGGCGTGGCCGGGGCCCTCGCCGAGCCGGGCCAGGTGCTCCACGGTCATGGCGCGGGCCTTGTGCGGGTCGCCCAGGGTGAGCAGGGCGGCGGTCACGTCGTTGCGCCAGTCCACGAACTCCGGCGCGTCCAGCTTCCACTTGACCATGAGTTCCCCGCAGGACTCGAAGTTGCGCAGGGCCGCCCGCGGGCGGGCGATGGCCAACTGGTAGCGGCCGAACGCCTGGAGGTACGGCAGGGTGAACGGCGTCCCGAACATGGCCACCGGCACCGGCAGATCGAGGTACGACCGCGCGGTCTCCAGGTCGCCGAGTTCGGTGGCGGCCCGGACCGCCAGGGACAGCGGCAGCCCGATCGCGATGCCCCACGCCTCGGGGGTGGCCAGGCTCAGGGCGGTGCGCGCGGCCTCGCTCGCGGTGGCCGCGTCCCCGCGCCGCAGGGCGAGGGCCGCGCGGGCCGTCTCCAGCAGCGCCCGGCGCATCGGCACGCCCCGGTTCCAGGGCTCCCGCAGCAGCTTCTCCGCCCAGTCACCGGCCTCCTCCAGGCGGTAGGTGTGGGCCAGCAGGACCAGCGCGGCCAGCACCGAGGCGACGGAGGTGTCGGCCCGCGCGGCCCCCAGCACCCGGTCGGCGAGCCGGTCCCCGTCGTCCCCGGTGAGCCCGGCGGAGAGGGCGAGGAAGGTGCGCGGCGAGAGGGGGGCGGGCTCGGGGGGCTCGGCACCGGGCGGGGGGAGCGGTGCGGGGCCTGCCGCGGGGCGGGGCGGGGTGGTTCCGCCGGTGAAGGTGTCCGGGGTGGCGGACGTGGCCGGGTCGGCCGGGGCTGCCCAGGTGGCGGGCGCCGTCCCGGGCGGCGTGAGCGAGCCGGGCGGGGGTGTCACGCCGAAGGGTGCCGCCGCGCCGGGAGGGCCGACCGGGCCCAGGGGTGCCGCCGCGCCCGACGGGGTGACCGACCCCAGCGATGTCACCGCGCCGGACGGGGTGACCGGGCCGGGCGGGGTCATGCCGGGGCGCAGGCCCGGACAGCAGAAGGAGAGGCCGAGGCGGACCAGGGCGAGGTCGGGGCGGACCGTGGAGGAGGGCCGTCCGGTGCCGTCCCAGACGTCCGCCCCCGAGGCGGCGGCCTGCCGTTCGACGGTCCGCAGCAGCGCGTCGGCCCGGCCGAACTCGCCCCGCCAGATGAGCTGGCGGACCGGCACCAGCGCCTCGGGGCCGGTGAGCAGCCCGGCCCGCACCATGCGGCTGAGCTGGGGCAGGTACCGGGACGCCTTCGCGGGGTCGATGAGCCACTGGGCCTCGGCCAGGGCGGCGGTCACCTCCGCCTCCTGCACGGCGTCCGCGCAGATGCCGGAGGCGTGCCGCAGATACTCGACGCAGGCGGTGATGTCACCGGCGTTGAGGGCCTCGCGGGCGGCCTCGATGAGGATGCCGGGCTGCCAGGGGGCACCGGCCGGGTCACCGGCGGCGAGCAACTGGTCGGCGACCGCGGCGGCGGCGGCACCGCTCTCCAGGAGCAGTTCGGCGGCCCGCGCACGCAGCGCGCCGAGCTGCTGGGCCGGGATGTCGCCGAGCACGGCCGGCCGGACGTGCTCGTGCCGGAACCTCAGGTCCTCCAGGAGTCCGGCGGCGCGCAGGTCGGCCAGGCTCCGGCGGACGGAGGTGGCGTGGTCGCCGAGGAGCCCGGCGATCAGGGACGGGGTGGCCGATTCGCCGAGCACCGCGATCGCGCGGGCCACCGCGAGCAGCGCGGGTTCGCAGCGGTGCAGACAGCGCAGGACGGCCCGGCGGAAGGAGCTGCCGGGCACCGGGGCGCCGGCCGCGTGGGGTTCCGGTGTCCGACCGCCCGTTCCCGGTGCGCCGGGCCGGGTCCCGCGTTCGGTGACGTCCTCGATCAGCGCGTGCAGGAGCAGTGGGTTGCCGCCACTGGTCCGGGCCCACGTTTCGGCGTTCTCCCGTGCCGCCGAACCGATGCCCGGGTGCAGCGCCAGTTGCCCGGCGACCCCGTCGGGGGTGAGCGGGCCCAGACGCATCCGGTGCGCGTGGGGAAGGTGCAGTATCTCCGCGTGGAAGTCGGCGAGCGCCCGTTCGTGGCAGGACGCTTCGGTGAGGACGATCAGGACGGCCGCCGAGTCGATACGCCGTATCAGGTATCTGAGACATCGCAGTGACGCCTCGTCCGCGAAGTGCGCGTCGTCCACGCTGATGACGAGCGGCCGGCGCCGGGCGACACCGGTGACGGCGCGGTGGATGCACTGCATCAGGGTGAGCAGCGCCCGGCTGTCGTCGCCGCCCGGCACGGCCGGGGCCGGGGCGGTGCCGCCGCCCGGCGGGAACTGCTCGCCGATCATGCCGATGGCGCGGATCGCGTCGATCAACTGGTCGACGAGGCCGAGCCGGTCGAGCCGTTCCCCGGCCGAGGCGGTCAGCGGCAGGAAGTAGCCGCCCTGCTGGGTGACCCAGTCGGCGAAGGGACGGATCAGTGCCGTCTTGCCGCACCCCACCGGTCCGTCGGCGACGACGACCGCGCCCCGGCCCTTGGTGGACTCCGCGTAGCGACGCTTCAGCAGTCGCAGTTCTGCATCTCGGTCACTGAGATTCACAGGCACCCCCGTACCTTCCGCACGCCTCGCGGCGTGGAGTTCACGCCCGTCGGCGCCGTTCGACCGGTGCCGTCGGCTTGCAAAGTGTCCAGCAATTGAGAAGAAAAGCGATAGTGGCTGCTGACCTGCGGTGATATCGGAGGTGGGGGGCGGTCTCCGATATCGATCCGAAGAGCCGGACTCGGCCAAAAAATATAGCATCCAATTCGAGCTGGTGCGGGCACTTCTTAACTGCCCCGATCGGATGCGATCGGCCCGCCTTCGGCAGGAGAATGTCCTGATCCCTCACCTTGACCGGGGAGCGGAATTGGCCGTGCCTGGCACCCTGACCCGGCACCCGGCCCAGTCCCCCCAGGCCAACCGGCCGGTTCCCAACGCCCGGAGCCGCCCGCGCTTACCGTGGGAAACAGATAAGACGTTCGATTGGGACGATACTTTTCGGCCATCCTGTGTGTTTCCTGTGAAACGCGGCGGGCCCTCCGCGCGACATCCGCGGCACCGAAGTTCGCATGCGTACTACCGGACCGGTCCGACCGGAACAGGAATGATCAGCTCCGTCCGTGAATGGGCCCATGGAAAAACCGCCGCGAGAAAATTTCTCTCACGGCGGTCGGTGCCCGGCGGTGAGCCGGGCTCAGCTAATCTGTGCGACCTCCTCCTCGACCCGGACGGCGAACTCCGACCAGAGATCGGCGAACTGCCGCGCCAGATCGGCGATGATGTTGCTGCAGTGCGGCGGAACGTTGTCGATGATGGCTTCCCACTCGTCCTTGCTCAGCGAGTGCAGCGCCAGTATCCGGAGCAGATTCCGGCCGGTGTCGGTGAACCGGAGCGCCGGATCGTCCTTCAGCCGTTTCACGAGCGCCGCCCGGTCCGGGACCGCCCTCGGCTGTCCCCGGCCGGCCGGCCGCGCGAGTCCGAGGGCCCTGAATCCCTTGCGGACCACGACGTCCCGCCCCTGCTCGGGGTCCTTCCGGCGACGGTGCTGCCGGGGCAGCGGGTCCTCGCCGTTGCGCAGCCGGTTGCGTACGTCACGGGCCGTCTCCGGCGAGATGCCCGCCGCGCGGGCCACCTGACGGAGCGACAGCTCCGGGTTCTCCGTGAGGAGTTCCCCCGCGATGATGCGGCCGGCGCTGCCGTCGACGGGACGCAGCCGGCCGTCCTGACCCAGCCGGCGACTCACCGCCTCCGGCTCCCGGCCGCCCCGCCTGCGGATATCGCCCACGGTTCCCGGGGAGATCCCGGTGACCGAGGCGACCTTGCGGTCCGACCACTGCGGCCGCGAGGTGATGATGCGCTCCGCGGCGCGCTTGCGGTCCGCGAGCGTCAGCGGCAGACCGTGTGTGACGTTGAGCTTGACCGCCAGGACGAACGCCGCGGCCTCGTCCCCGTCGAAGAACCGGGCGGCGATCGTGCCGTCCCCCCGCGACTGGGCCGCCTTCAGCCTGTGGAAACCGTCGATGACCCGCATGGTCGGCCGGTGCACCGTGATCGGCGGCAGCGGCTCCTGGGCCGCGGCCAGCGCCTCGATGTGCTCCGCCGACTCCCCTGCCGACCGTGGCGATCCTGCCAGGCTCAGCGAGCTGATCTCGATCTCCACGAGCGGTTGCTGATTGATTTCCTCCTCTTCGGGTTCCACCCCGGCTCCTCACTCACCCCGTTGGTGCGGCCGACGATCGCCGTCCGCGAGAGATACTTCTGCCCCACCATGCCTTCCGCAGCGAATCAACGCTCTCTCCCCAAGAGTTGCGGAATTCATTCGGTAAACGACGTGCTGTACAGCGGAATTGCGCTCTCCGAAGACACGCCCGAAATTATCAGGCCGGTTTCCTGGCCGAAACCCCTGTCTGCCGCGGCGACCCCTAAGGGGTTGACGCCGGCCGCGGCGTCCCCACGGCCTGCGGCGGAACGGGAGGGGCCGCCGTGCGGGGACCTCACCTGTGACGGTGTTGTGACCAAAGTGTTGTTAGAACCGGTTCCGGTACATCGAACGTCTCCCTCCACCTTCTCCGACTTGGAGTAGCAGCGGATGACCTACCGTTCCCACACTCTGACCGTCCTGGCGACGACCGCCCTGCTGGCCGTCGCCTCCACCTCCTCCAGAACAGTGCCGGACGCACGGGCCACGCCCGTCGTCATCAGCTCCCCCATCGTCTCCGAGGCCGCCGCCGGCGCCCTGCAGCCCGGCGACCTCGCCGGCACCGGAGTGACCGAACCGCCCGCCCCCGACATACAGGTCCGCCGCCCGGGACTGGCCCGGGGGGACCTCTTCATCGCACCGCAGGCCCTGACGGACGACCCCCGCGGCCCGCAGATCATCGACGACCACGGCCGCCCCATCTGGTTCCGCGAACTGCCCACGACCGCCTTCGCCACCAACTTCCGGGTCCAGGAGTACCGCGGCGAGAAGGTGCTGACCTGGTGGGAGGGCGAGGCCACCAACACCGGCAAGGGCAACGGCATCGGCTACATCGCCAACGAGAACTACGAGATCATCGCCACGGTCCAGACCCCGGACACCGGCGAGGTGCTGGACCTGCACGAGTTCCTGCTGACCCCCCAGGGCACCGCGCTGGTCATCAGCTACCAGGAGAAGCCGCTCGACCTGAGCAGCGTGGGCGGCGACAAGGACGGCACGGTCCTGGACAGCGTCGTCCAGGAGATCGACATCGCCACCGGCAAGAAACTGCTGGACTGGAGCGCCTCCGAGCACGTGCCGCTCACCGACTCCGACAGCCGGGCCCGGGTCGGCGCCCCGATGGCCTTCGACTTCCTGCACGTGAACTCCGTCGGCATCGACACCGACGGCAACCTGCTCATCTCCGGTTACGCGGCCAGCACGGTCTACAAGGTCGACCGGCACACGGGCGAGATCATCTGGCGTCTGGGCGGCCGCAACAGCGACTTCCGGCTCGGGGTGGGCGCCCGCTTCAACTGGCAGCACGACGTACGGGCCGTGGGCGCGAACACGTACCGCATCTTCGACAACGCCACCTTCAACGGACTGAAGGGATACGAGTCGCGGGTGGCCTGGATCAAGATCGACCCCAAGCGCGGCACCGCCTCGCTGGTGCGCCAGCTCACCCACCCGGACCTGATGTCCACCCTCCGCGAGGGCGGCGCCGAGAGCCTGCCCAACGGGAACACCCTCGTCAACTGGGCGGCCGCCACGCCCGGCCGGATCTCGGAGTTCTCCCCCGACGGCAAGCTGCTGTTCGACGCCACCTTCCCGTTCGACGAGACGAGCAGCAGCTACCGCGCCTACCGCCTCGACTGGGACGGCAAGCCGCTGACCAAGCCCAAGCTGCTCACCGAGGACGTCGCCGACGGAAAGGTCCGGGCCAACTGGAACGGCGCCACGGACGTGTCCCGCTGGCGCTTGCTGGCCGGCGGCGCCTCCGGCTCCCTGAAGCCGGTCGCGACCGCGGCCTGGGACGGGTTCGACACCCCGATCACCGTGCCCGCCCGTGCCCGCGACGCCGACCGCCTCCAGGTGCAGGCCCTCGACGCCCGCGGCAAGGTGATCGGCACCTCGGCCGTCACCCCGGCCGGCGCGGACCAGGACGGATGACCGCCATGCCGCACGCGCGCATCACGGACATCGCCTTCCGCACCCCGCCGCTGGTGAGCATGGCGGACCTCGTCGACCATGTCGCGGGCGACACCGGCGGTGACGCCGTCGCCCGGGTCGTCGAGAACTCCGCCATCACCACCAAGGGCATGGCGGTCGACCCGCGGACCGAGGACCCCCGGCAGTGGTCCACCCGGCAGCGGATGGACCGCAGTCTCACCGAGGCCACCCGACTGGGCGCGGCGACGGTACGGGAGGCCCTCGGCGCGGCCGGGCTGCGTCCGCAGGACGTCGGCATGCTGGCCACCGTCACCACCACCACCCACTCCGCTCCCGGCCTGGACGCCCTCGCGCCGGCGCTCGGCATGCGGGAGAACACGGAGATCCTCTCCCTCGGCCCGATGGGCTGTTACGCCGCCGTACCGGCCCTGACCACCTGCGCCAACTGGGTCGCGGCGCGCGGCCGGCCCGCCGTGCTGCTGGCGGTCGACCTGTTCTCGCCGCACCTCCAGCCACCGCCGTACGACAAGGAGGCGGCGGTCGTGCTGACCCTGTTCGGCGACGGTGCCGCGGCGGTCGTGCTGCGGCCGGACGCGCCGGGCGCACCCGGATCGCGGGTGGTCGACGCCGAGCAACTGACCGTCCCCGCGCACGCCGAGGACCTCCAGGTGCACCTCGGTGACCTGGGGCTGCGTATCCGGCTGGCGCCGACCATGCCCGACGTGGTCGCCTCCGCGGTCGGCCTGCCGGCCAAGGAACTGCTCGCCAGGAACGGCCTGGCCTGGGAGGACGTCGCCTGGTGGGCGGTGCACCCGGGCGGGCGGCGCATCCTGGACCGGGTTGAGGAGGCCATCGGCCTGCCGGCGGACTCGGTGGCCGTGGCCCGGTCGGTGATGCGCGAGTACGGCAATACCGCGGCTCCGGCCGTGCTCGGTGTACTCGGACGACTGCAGTGCACCCGGCCGCTGGGCCCCGGCGAGTACGGCGTGGTCCTGGCCTTCGGTCCGGGCGCCACGATCTGGGCGGTCCTGCTGTGCGGCTCCTGAGCCGCCGGCCGCCGCACCCGCACTCCCACCCGCACCCACCACCGCACTCCCGTCCCTACGAGGAGGAACCATGCTGGAGATCTTCGGCGCAGGATTCGGCCGTACCGGAACCCTGTCACTGAGAACCGCACTCGAACGGCTCGGTTACGGGCCCTGTCATCACATGCTGCGTCTCCTGGAGTGTCCGGACGCCCTCGTGCTGTGGCGGGCCGCCGCCCGGGGCGAGTCGGTGGACTGGACGCAGGCGTACGACGGGTACCGGTCGAGCGTCGACTGGCCCGGCGCCGCGTTCTGGCGCGAGATCACCGAGGCGTACCCGGAGGCCAAGGTGATCCTCACCGTGCGGGACCCGGAGTCCTGGTACGCCAGCGCCGCGAGCAGCATCCACGCCGCTGCCACCGCCCCGCTGCCCGAGGACGCCGATCCGGTCTTCGCCGAGGTACGGCAGATGTCGCTGGACGTCGTCTGGAACGGCGTCTTCGACGGCCGGTTCAGCGACAAGGAGTACGCCATCGAGGTGTTCGAGCGGCACATCGCCGCGGTGCGGCGGGAGATCGACCCGAAGCGGCTGCTGGTCTTCGAGGTCGGCCAGGGCTGGGAGCCGCTGTGCGAGTTCCTCGACGTGCCGGTGCCCGACGAACCGTTCCCGCGCAGCAATGACCAGGCCGCGTTCGCCCGGCTCATGGAGGACCGCCGGGCGGCCCACTGAGTGACCTGAACGCAAGACGTCCCCGGCGGGAGATTCCCGCCGGGGACGTTTTACGTCCGGTGGTGCTACGAGGGGTGCTGGCCCGGCTCCCCCGGGCCGCGGCGCACCGGGCCGGGTCCGCCCGGACCACCGGGGCCGGGGCCGTGGAACACCGGGCCGGGACCGCCCGGACCGCCGGGCCCGCCGGGTCCGGGACCGTGGTAGACGGGACCGGGGCCGCCGGGACCGCCGGGGCCGGGGCCGTGGAACACCGGGCCCGGACCGCCGGGACCGCCCGGACCGGGGCCGTGGAACACCGGGCCGGGACCGCCCGGTCCGGCCATGAAGTGGCCCGGGGCGCCCGCCGGTTCGGGGACCCGCTCGGGCTCCGGCTCGTCGCCGTTCAGGGCGGGCCGGCGGGAGAACTGGGTGCGGTACAGCTCGGCGTAGAGACCGTCGAGGGCGATCAGCTCCTCGTGGGTGCCGCTCTCCACGATCCGGCCCTCGTCGACGACGAGGATCTGGTCCGCGTCCCGGATCGTGGACAGCCGGTGCGCGATGACCAGCGAGGTCCGTCCGGCGAGGGCGGTCTTCAGGGCCCGCTGGAGCGCGGCCTCCGACTCGGAGTCGAGGTGCGCGGTGGCCTCGTCGAGGACGACGACCGGCGGCGCCTTCAGCAGCAGCCGGGCCATCGCGATGCGCTGCTTCTCACCGCCGGACAGGCGGTAGCCGCGGTCACCGACCATGGTGTCCAGGCCGTTGGGCAGCGACTCGACCAGCTTCCAGATCTGCGCCGCCCGGCACGCCTCGATCAGTTGCTGCTCGGTGGCGTCGGGGCGGGCGTACAGCAGGTTCTCGCGGATGGTGGTGTGGTACAGGTGCGAGTCCTGGGTGACCATGCCGACCGTGTTGTTCAGCGACTCCAGCGTCAGGTCCCGCAGGTCGTGGCCGTCGATGCGCACCACGCCCTCGTTCGGGTCGTAGAGCCGGGGCACCAGGTGGGTCAGCGTGGTCTTGCCCGCGCCGGACGGGCCGACCAGTGCGGTCAGCTTGCCGGCGGGCGCGGTGAAGCTGAGGTCGCGCAGCGTCCAGTCGTTGTCCGTGTCGCGGTCGTGCGAGGGCATCGCGATGGACTCCAGGGAGGCCAGCGAGACGTCGGCGGCCTTCGGGTAGCGGAAGGACACGCCCTGGAACTCGATCTCGGGTGCCTGCACGTGCTCGCCCTGGGCCCTCGGCAGCGCGACGGCGCCGGGCTTCTCGGCGATCAGCGGCTTGAGGTCGAGCACCTCGAAGAGCCGGTCGAAGCTGACGAGCGCCGTCATCGCGTCGGCCTGGGCGTTGGACAACTGCCCGACCGGGCCCATCAGCCGGGTGAGCAGCGTCGCGAGGGCGACCAGGGTGCCGATCTGGAAGGAACCGTCGATCGACAGCACACCGCCGATGCCGTACACCGCCGCGGTGGCCATCGAGCTGACCAGCATGGTGGCGAGGAACATCATCTTCATGGAGACGGAGTTGCGTACGCCCACGTCCCGTCCCCGGGCCGCCAGCTTGGCGTAGGCGCGGGTCTCCTTGTCGGGCCGGCCGTAGAGCTTGGCCAGCAGCGCGCCGCTGACGTTGAAGCGCTCGTGCATCATCGAGCCCATGTCGGCGTTGGCCTGCATGTGCTGGCGGACGAGCCCCTGGATGCGGCGTCCGATGAGCCTGCCGGGCAGGACGAAGAAGGGCACCAGGACCAGGGAGATCAGCGTGACCGACCAGGACAGGTAGAACATGGTGACCAGGATGAACAGCATCGTCAGGCCGGCGGACACCACAGTGGACAGCAACTGCGTGACCGCCTGCTGGGCGCCGATGACGTCGGTGTTCAACCTGCTGACCAGGGCGCCGGTCTGGGCGCGGGTGAAGAAGGCCAGCGGCTGGCGCTGTACGTGGTCGTACACCTTGGTGCGCAGGTCGTAGATGAGCCCTTCGCTGACCTGGGCCGAGTACCAGGCCTCGCCGAGTCCGACGATGGCGGCGACCAGGGCGACGATCCCGACCGTCACGGAGAGCCAGATGACGACCGAGGTGTCCCCGGCCAGGATTCCGTCGTCGATCAGGTACTTGAGCAGCAGTGGCGGAGCCACCGCGCAGCCGGCGTTGAGCGTGGTGAGGATCAGGAGGAAGCCGATGCTGCGGCGGTGCGCCCGGGTGTAGGGAATGACCCGTTTCGCGGTGCCCGGCTTGGCTCTCTGGTTCTTCACTGAGGAGTCGGGCCCGTCTCCGGTGATGATCATCGGCCCCGGGCCACCCATCATGGCCACAGATACCACCTCTGTTTCGTCGTCACTGTCGGGTGGCCTTTGTCAGTGGGCCGCTTCGATACGGTCGATGAGACTCTGCGGACGCATGTCCGTCCAGTTCTCCTCGATGTATTCCATGCATTCCTTGCGCGAGTTCTCCCCGAATACCACTCGCCAACCCGCCGGAACTTCGGCGAAAGCAGGCCAGAGGGAGTGCTGGTTCTCGTTGTTGACCAGAACCAGGAAAGTGCCGTTTTCATCGTCGAACGGGTTCGCCATGACTGCTCCCGCCAATCGGTTTTCACGTCGATGCGTGAAACACGGTATCCGACCGCCCAAAGGGCGAACAAGGACAGGGCATTCGGATCAGGAATGGCAAAGAAATGGACGATGCGCGGAATTTGACGATCCGATTTCTCGGCGAGGAAGATCCGGTGCCGCTGGGGGTTTCCCGGGGCCCAGAATCACACAGCTCCGGCGGACCCGGCATCTGTCCAACCGGCCGGTCCGGGCACTTGGACGGGCCGGCCGGCCCCTCGACGCACAGAGCGGTGCCCCCGTCGGCGGGGGATTGCGACGGAGGCACCGCGGTTCTGAGGGCTGGTCACGTGGTGGCCAGGGCCTCCGTGGGAGGCAGCCGGGCGGCCCGGACGGCGGGGTAGAAGCCGGCCAGTCCGCCGATGATGAGAGTGGCGCCGATGCCGCCGGCCATGGCCCACAGCGGAACCACCGTCGCCCAGCCCTGGTAGGTGGCGTACGAGATGGTGACGCCGATACCGAGCAGGACTCCGCCGAGCCCGCCGAGGGCGGACAGCAGCAGCGCCTCGGCGAGGAACTGGGTGCGGATCTGGCCGCGGGTGGCTCCCAGCGAACGGCGCAGACCGATCTCGGCCCGGCGTTCCAGCACCGAGATGACCATGGTGTTGGCGACGCCGACCCCGCCGACCAGCAGGGCGACTCCGCCGAGGCCCAGCAGCAGACCGCTCAGCGCGTCGTCGGTGGCCTCCTTGGCGGCCAGTACGTCGGACGGCCGGGAGACGTCCGCCTCGCTGGGGTTCTCCGGGTTGGCGGTGGCGCCCAGGATCGTCTGGACGTCCTCGACCGCCGACTCCTCGGCCCGGGTGTAGATCGTCGTGGGGTATCCCTCGAAGCCCAGCTCGTCCTCCGCGACGGTCCAGCCGACGAACGCGCAGGAGTCCAGGTCCGGGACGAGTTCGTTGGGGGCCAGCAGACCGACCACGGTGAACCACTGGTCGCCGATCCAGACCCGCGAGTCGGGCCCCGCGGCGTGGATGCCGAGGTGCTTGGCGGCCACCGAACCGAGCACGACCGCCGGGTACTTGCTGTTGGCGGCGTTCAGCCACTGCCCGTCGACGACCTCGGAGCCCACGGACCGGGGCAGGTCGGTGCGGGCCGCGTTGACGGTGAGACCGCCCGACTCCGCCTCCGGGATGTGGTCGTTGCGGTAGATCTTGGCATCGGTGCCGCCGATGGCGGAGACCGACTCCACGTCCGGGATGTTGCCGATCATCGAGACGGATGCCTTGGGCAGGTGGGCGGTGTCCCCCGCGAAGGACGTACCGGGGCTGACCGTGAGCAGGTTGGTGCCCAGCGCGGACAGCCGGCGGTTGAGGTCCTCGGTGGAGGAGGTGGAGATACCGACCACGCCGATCATCGCCGCGATGCCGATGGCGATGCCGAGCGCCGACAGGAACACCCTCATCGGGCGCGAACGCAGTCCCCAGCCGCCCACGCGGATCACGTCGGCGGCGCTCATCCGGGCCGCCCGGGGCCGCGGCGGCGGGGGCAGCGCCGGCTCCGGGACCGGGGACATCTCCGTGGTGGCGTGCGGTGCGCTCACTGTGCGGCCCCCTCGGGCATCAGCGCGGTGGAGCCCGCGCCGACGGCGGTGTCGTGCTCGATCAGTCCGTCCCTGACCCGGACCTCGCGGGGCAGTGCGCTCGCGATGTCCCGGTCGTGGGTGATGACGACCACGGTGGTGCCGGCATCGTGCAGTTCGTGGAGCAGTTCCATCACGACCGCGCCGGAGCGGGAGTCCAGTGCGCCGGTGGGCTCGTCGGCCAGCAGCAGCGGAGGATCGCCCACCACCGCGCGGGCGATGGCGACACGCTGTTTCTCGCCGCCGGACAGTTGGTGCGGCTCGTGGTGGAGCCGCTTGCCCAGGCCCACCCGGCGCAGCGCGCGCTCGGCGACCTGCCGCCGCTCGCGCCGCGGCCGGCCGCTGTAGAGCAGTCCGTCCGCGACGCTGTCCAGCGCGGGGACGCCCCGCGCCAGGTGGAACTGCTGGAAGACGAAGCCGATCGTGGTGGCGCGCAGCGCGGACAGTTCACGGTCGGTCAGCGACTCCACGTCGTGACCGGCGATGCGTACCCGGCCGGCCGTCGGGCGGTCGAGGGTGCCCATGATGTTGAGCATCGTGGACTTGCCCGAGCCCGACGGGCCCACCACCGCGAGGAGTTCGCCGCGCTGGATGACCAGGTCCGCCGACCTCAGGGCGGTCACGTCTCCGTAGGTCTTGGAGACCCCGGTGAGTTCGACGACGGGGTGGGCGAGGCCGGTCACTCCGGGACCCCCACGACCAGTCCCTCGGTGATGCCCTTGCCGGACACCTCGACCATGTTGTCGGCGAACATGCCGAGTTCCACCGGGCGGTACTCGGTGCCGTCGGCCGTGACCACCTCGATGACGTAGCCGCCCTTGCTGTTGGCCAGCAGGGCGTTGATCGGCACCGCGAGGACGTCCTTGCGGGTCTCGTCCTTCAGCTCGACGTCGACCGAGGCGGCCTGGTAGCGGCCCAGCTTCTTCTGGTCCTTCACCGTCAGCTCCACGGGGAGCGTGGCCGTCTTGGACTCCTTGTCGGAGGAGTCGTCGCTCGGGGTGGAGGGCGTCCCGACATCCGACACCACGGCGGTGACCGAGGTGTCGTCGGGCAGGGTGACCGTGGCGGTGGTGCCCTCCTTGACGGAGTCCTCGTACTGCACGTCCAGGTCGACGGTGATGAGCCGTTCGGTGCCGGTCCAGGTGAGGATGTCCCCGCTGAGGCCGTCGCCGGGCGACAGCAGGGTCTTGTCGACGCGGCGGGCCCCGTCGGCGACGACGGCGTCCCCGGCCTCGACCTTGCCGGTCTCCTCCCGGTCGAGGTCCTCCTGCCACTCCTCGACGGCGGCGGCGGTGGTGGAGGTGTACTCGTCGTCGACGGTGAAGCCGTCGTAGCCGAGCTTGGAGAGGTTCTCCTCCAGCATCTTGACGTCGCTGCCCTCGCTGCCGTCCTGGAGCGTGCGGTAGAAGGGCGTGGAGCCGTAGAGCAGCGGGACCTTCTCCTGGTCGACCTTGTACACGGACTCGCCGCGTTCGATGGTCGTGCCGTCCTCGGGCAGCCAGGTGACGATGCCGGCGGAGGCGCCGCTGCCGGAGTCGGCGGCGCCCTGTCCGGCCTGGCCGCCGCCCGGCTGGGACTGGCCGCTGTCGGAGGAGGAGCCGGCCGGGGCCCGGACGGTGGTCTCGGCACCGTAACCGAGGGTGCCGTCCACCGTCTCGGTGCTGGTCAGCGTGGTGCGCTGGATCTTGGCGGTCGCCGCCGGGCCGGAGGGGGCGTCGCTGGCGGTGTCGCTGCCGTCGCCGCCGAGGACCCCCGTCGCGGCGAGCCCCGCGGCCGCCGCGACCACGATCGCGACGGCCACGATCAGGGAGGTGCGGCGGTGGCGCTTGCGCCGGGCGTGGTCCGGGCCGTCCGCGGTGCCGGCACCGTCGTCCGTGACCACGGGGACGCCGGGTTCGCCGCCGGATTCCTCCGGGGCGACCTCGCCGGCCGAGCGGACCTCCAGCGCCGCGGACGACGGACCGGGCTGCCCGCGCAGCTCACCGGTCCCGTCCGGGGCGGTCACTCGGAACCACCCGGACCCGGACCCTGGAGCCGCAGCATGCCGCCGGGGAACTTGTCCTGGCAGGCCTGCTGAGCCTTGGAGAAGGAGTCGTCCTGCGGGCTGATCCCGGCCGCCTCGGCGTCGATCCTCAGCTCGTTGCCGCTGAGCTGCGGGTCCGGGAACTTCGGCACGCCGTTCTCACGGATGCACTTCGCCCATTCCGCGACCTTCTCGGGGTCGATCTCCGCGCCGCCGGCGGGGCCGTTGCCCTGCGGCTGGAGGTCGCGGCACTTCTCGCTGGCGTCCTTGAACTCCTGGGAGTTCGGGTCGACGCCCTCACCCGGCTGGATGTTGACGCGCCCGTTGGCGTCCTGCTTGGGGTCCGGGTAACCGGGTACCCCGTTCTCCCGCATGCACTGGGCGTGGGCGACCGCCTGGTCGAAGCCGCTCTTGGGTGAGGCGCTCGAGTCGGACGACACATTGTCGGCGGAGTCGTCGTCGGACGAGCAGCCGGTGAGCAGTGCCCCGGCGAAGAGGGCGGAAACAGCGAGCAGCGTATGCGCTGAGGCGCGCTTTCGTGTCGTGAACATGGGTTATGTTTTACGGCCCTTCAGGTCACACCGGGGATACAGGCGACCCCCCGTGCATGAGAGACCGATGAGGAACCAAGAGGCAACGGAAAAGGGCGCCGCCGGCCCCCTCCGCGGGGTGTCGGCGGCGCCCTGTTCACGCAGGTCGGTCACCAGGTGAGGGGCAGTTCCTCCACGCCGTACTGAGGGGCGAACGGACGGAAGCGCAGCTCCTCCTCGGGGACCGCCAGCGCGAGGTTCGGGAAGCGCTGTATCAGGCCACCGAAGGCACTGCGCAACTGCATCCGGCCGAGGGAGGCCCCGACGCAGAAGTGGATGCCGTGCCCGAAGGCGAAGTGACTGGTGTTCTTGCGGGTGATGTCGAAGCCGTCGCGGGAGTCGTTCCCGGCGTCGGCGCGGTTGGCCGCGATGAGGGAACAGGCCACCACCTGCCCGGCCTTGATGACCTTGCCGGCCATGGGTACGTCGACGAGGGCGGTGCGCGGTGAGGCGGTGGAGACGACCGACACGTAACGCAGCAGTTCCTCCACGGCCTGGTCGATCAGCTCGGGGCGTTCGCGCAGCAGGGCCAACTGGTCGGGGTGGCGCAGCAGCACCAGGGTGCCCAGGCCCAGCATCTGGGTGGAGCCCTCCAGGGCGGCGGCCACGAACGAGGAGCAGATACCGGCGAGTTCCGCGTCCGTCACACCGTCGCCGTGGTCCTGGACGAGCATGCCGAGCAGGTCGTCACCGGGCGCGCGCCGTTTCTGCGCCACGGTCTTGATCAGGTAGCTGTCCAGCGCCTTGGTGGCCACCATGCGTCTCTTGCCGCGGCTGCCGGCCCGGATGTCGAACATCCGGGCGAGCTGGGGCAGGTCGTCGCGGGGCAGGCCGAGCAGTGCGCAGGCCACCAGGCCGGGCACCGGCCAGGCGAAGTGCCGCATCAGGTCGGCCGGCCGGCCGGCCCGTTCCAGGGTGTCGAGCTGATCGGTGACGATCTTCTCGACGAGCGGCTCCATCCTGCGCATCCGCCGGACCGTGAACTCGGGCGTGATGATCTTGCGGAGCGCGGTGTGGTCGGGCGGGTCGTACTGGAGCAGGTTGCCCGGCTCGACCAACTGCCGTGAGTCGGTGGCACTGACGGTGGGCGGCCGGGTGCTGAACCGCTCGGCGTCGCCGAGGATCGCCCGCACCTCCTCCCGTCCGGTGGCGAGCCAGTCGATCTGCTGCCCGGGGATGACCAGCTCGGCCAGGGGTTCCTCCCGGCTCAGCCGGATCAGCTCCGGGGTGGGGTCCACTCCGACGCGGCGGTTGAACACGGGGATGTCCGAGGGCTTCGGCATGCACGGAGTCCTTTCGTCTCTTGCGGGCGGGCCGCCGTACGGCTACCAGGCCAGGGGCAGTTGTTCCACGCCGTAGGCGGCCAGCGTCAGCGGCCGGAAGCGCAGGTCCTCGGGCGGCACCGCCAGCCGCAGCCCGGGGAAGCGGTCCAGCAGCGCCGTGAGGGCGGCGCGCATCTCCATGCGGGCCAGGGCCGCTCCCGTGCAGAAGTGCACGCCGTGCCCGAACGCCATGTGGGTGGTGTCGCTGTCGCGGGTGATGTCGAAGCCGTCGTCGGCGGTGCGGTTGACCGCCAGCAGGGAGCAGGACACGATCTGGCCGGCCTTGATCACGCGCCCGGCGAGGGGGACGTCCACCAGGGCGGTGCGGGGCGAGGCGATGGGCACCACCGTGATGTAGCGCAGCATCTCCTCCACCGCCTGGTCCATGCGGTCGGGCTCCTTGCGCAGCAGGGCCAACTGGTCGGGGTGCTCCAGCAGGGCCAGCACGCCGAGGCCGAGCATCCCGGCCATGTTCTCCAGGCCGGCGGCGAGCAGGGAGGCGCAGAAGCCCACGAGTTCCTTGTCGTCGACGTCGTCCCCGTGGTCCCGGATCAGGGAGCTGATGAGGTCGTCGGCGCTGGGGTCCTGCCGTTTGCGGGCCACGAACCGCTTCAGGTAACCGTCGAAGGCGTTCGCCGCGGCCAGGACCAGTTTCCGCGGCCGGTCGGTGCGCCGGCTCAGGTCCATGCTGCGGGCCAGTTCGGGCTGGTCGTCGCGGGGGATGCCGAGCAGGGAGCAGCCGACCAGGCCGGGCACGGGCCAGGCGAAGTGCCGCATCAGGTCGGCGGGCTGCCCGGCGCGTTCGAGGATGTCGAGCCGGTCCGCGACGATCTTGTCGATCACCGGTTCCAGGCGGCGCAGGCGGCGCACGGTGAACTCCGGCCGCAGCATCTTGTGGATGCGGGTGTGCTCGGGCGGGTCGTACTGGAGCGGGTTGCCGGTCTGGGTGAGCCGGCGGGAGTCCTCGTCGCTGTCGGCGGGCGGCCGGGTGCTGAAGCGTTCGGTGTCCGCGAGGATCGCCCGTACCTCCTCGCGGCCGGTGGCGACCCAGTCGTTGATGCCGGGGCCGTCGTCCTCCACGAGCGGGGTCCGCTCGCTCATCCGGTTCAGTCCGGGCAGCGGGTCCATCCGGACGCGCTGCTGGTGCACGGGCAGGTCCGACGGTTTCACCCCGGCCCGGTGCCGGCGCGCGGGCATGTCTCCTGGCCTGGTCATGCGGGCCCCTTTCGGTCCTTCGTCCCGCCCTGCGCCCGGCAGGGGGTCATGGTCGTGGCGCTGTGGCCGGTCATGCCCGGCCGGTCTTCCGGACGGCGTCGGCGACGACGCGGCCGATCCCGGAGAGGTGTGCCGTCTGCAGCATGTCGTTGTGGTTGACGGCGACTTCGTGGCTGACGATCTCCCCGCCGGTGTGCGGCCGCCAACTGTCGATCGCGGCGGGCACCGGCAGGTCCGCCGGCCGCTCCTCGGTGGCGACGAAGAGCAGCATGTCGCCGTCGAACCGGTCCGGGGTGTGGTCCTGCGCGATCTGGACCGTGTTGCGCATGATCTCCTGCATGTTGGTGACGAGCGGGCCGCTCACCCCCATCGGGAACGGGCCGCCGCCGCCCTCTCCGGGGGTGGTGCGCAGTTCGGGGCTGTCGGGTGCCGCGCCGCCCGGTTCGGCGCCCGGGTTCTCGGTGCCGGTGAAGGTGGCCCGGCCGAGGACGCCGGGGTAGCCGTCCAGCAGGGCGAGTACGGCCACTTCCTCGCCCAGTTCCTGGAGCCGGGTGGCGAGCGCCTGGGCGATCACCGCGCCGACGGACCAGCCGAGGAGGTGGTAGGGCCCGGAGGGCTGCACGGAGCGTATCTGCTCGGCGTAGTCGTCCACCATCTCCGCGACGCTGCGGGGCAGGGTCTCCGGTCCCGCCAGTCCGCGCGCCTGGATGCCGTAGACCGGCTGGTCCTGCGGCAGGTGCTGGAGCAGGGCCGCCCAGCCCCAGCTCAGGCCGGTGCTGTGGTGCAGGCAGAACAGCGGCGGCCGGTCACCGGTGGCGCGCAGCGGCAGCAGTACCTGGAGGTCGTCGCGGCCCCGGACGGGGCGCAGCGGTGACACGGGCCGGCCGCTGTCGTCCGCGTCGAGCACCGCGAGGGTCCCGTCGGAGGCCCAGGTCGCCCGTTCGCCGGTACGGAGCATCCGCTCCCCCTCCGGTCCGAACGGGCACGCCACGAACCGGCCGGCCGTGGTGCCGGGCGCGCCGGCGAGTCCCCGGGCCAGGGAGGCGCCGGCGACGTACAGGTCTCCGGGTGCGCCGGCGGGGACGGGGCGCAGCAGGTCGTCCAGGACGAGGGCCCGGGTGTTGGAGACCGGCCGTCCGGTGGGTGTCCGCAGCGGCAGCGGCAGTTCGGGCCGGTCGTGGTGGCTCAGCCACCGGCCCGCCGTCTCCGCCGTGCCGTGGTCGCCGGCCAGCGCGGTCCCCGGGCGGTGGTACCGCCATGCCGCGTAGTCGTCCATAGTGACCTCGCCGTCGGCGACGCGGACCTGGGCGTACGGCAGGGTCGCCGGCGTTTCGGCCAGGTCCTGGAGCCGGTCCCGGGTGGTGACGAGCGCGGCGGCCTCGGGCGTGCCGGCGGTGTCCCGGGGGAGCCCCAGGTGCACGGGGCCGCCGATGGACAGGCCCGCCAGCAGCGCGGTGACCAGGGCGGGGACGGGGACGCCGGCGTCGAGGACCATGCCGCCGTCCTCGGGCGAGGTGCGGACGTCGTGGGTCACCTGATTGAGCAGCGCCCGGTGTTCGACCACCACCTTGGCGGTGTGGTCCTCGGTGCCGCCCGCGGCCGGCGCGGGGAGGACGAGGGCCGCCTGGCCGGGCAGCGGGGCCCGTCCGCCGGGGTGCCGTTCGGCCGGGGTGCCGTCATCGACGCGTACGACCGGCACGGTGGTGTCGGCGGGCAGCGCCGCGGCGTACTCCGACGTGCACAGCAGTGCGGCGGGCCTCGGGTCGCGCAGTACGGCGTTCAGCTCGTCCGCGGAGCCGTCCGGGTCGGCGAACACGCAGGCGGCGCCGGCCTTGAACGCCCCGAGCACGGCGGCCGCGAGGCTGCCGGTGGCGGGCAGCGCCACCGCGACGAGGTCCTCGGCCCCGATGCCCTGGGCGGCGAGCCGCCCGGCGATCGCGTCGGCCTCGGCGTCCAGCGCGCCGTAGGTGAGGGCGCCGTCCGGGCCGGTGAGGGCCACCGCGTCGGGGGTGCGGCCGGTCTGCCGGGCCAGCAGGTCGACGACGGTGCCGTCCGGCAGTCCCACCCCGGTGTCGTTCCAGCTCTCCACCAGCCGCCGGCGTTCGTCGGCGCCCAGCAGGACGTCCACCTGGCTCAGCCGGAGGCCGGGGTCGGCGGCGACCTGCCGCAGGACGTGTCCGAGCCGTTCGGCGAGTGCCGCGGCGGTGTCCCGGTCGAACAGTTCCGGCGCGTAGCGCAGCGAACCGTCCAGGCCGGCCGGGCTGCCGTCGTCCTCCTGCCGTTCGATCAGGCTGAACCACAGGTCCACCCCGAGCGTTCCGGTCTCCAACGGCAGCTTGGCGGTGGACAGGCCCGGCAGTTCCGAGGTGTCCCACTTCTCGGCGATGTCGTCCTGGACCTCCAGGAGTACCTGGAACAGCGGGTGGAAGCCCCGCGCCGGGGGCAGTTCCAGGGCCTCCACCAGGTGTTCGAAGGGCACGTCCTGGTACGCGTACGCGGACAGGTTGGTCTCCCGGGCCCGGCCGAGCAGGTCGAGGAAGGTGGGGTCGCCGGAGGTGTCGGTGCGCAGGGCCAGTCGGTCGGTGAAGGGGCCCATCACGCCGTCGAGTCCCTCCTCGTCGTCCTGTCGCGGCCGCAGGGTGCCGAGCGTCAGGTCGGTGCCGGCGCCGAGGCGGGTGAGCAGCAGCGCGAGCGCGGCGTGCACGGCCATGAAGGCGGTGGCGCCGTGTTCCTCGGCGACCTCCATGAGCTGGTCGTGGGCCTCGGCGTCGAGCGTGACGGGTACGGAGTCGACGGGCCGGTTGGCGCCCGGCATGTCGGGCCGGGGGCGGTCGGCGGGCAGCCGTATCGCCTCCGACACCCCGGCGAGGGTGTTCTTCCAGTAGGCGATCTGGTCGCTGATGAGGCTGTCGGGGTCGTCCTGGCCCGCGATGAGTTCCCGCTCCCAGAACGCGAAGTCCGCGAACTGCAGGGGCAGCGGGGCGCGTTCGGAGATCCGTCCTTCCCGGCGGGCGCCGTAGGCCGCCGCCAGGTCACGGACGAGGACGTCCAGGGACGCGTCGTCGGCGGCGATCCGGTGCACCAGGATCAGCAGCACATGCTCGGTCCCGGAGAGTCGGAACAGGTACGGCGCCCACGGCACGCCCCGGGTGATGTCGAACGTGTACTGGGCGTGGGTGGCCAGCAGGCCGGGCAGTTCGGCCTCGGTGGTGGACACCACCGGCAGCCCCGGGCGGGCCACGTCGGCGTCGAGGATGTGCTGGCGCAGGCCGCCGTCCTCGGTGCCGACGAAGGTGGTGCGCAGGATCTCGTGCCGGGCGGCCAGGTCGCCGAGGGCCGCTTCCAGCGCGGCGGGGTCGAGGTCGCCGCCGAGCCGCAGCGCGACGCCGCCCTGCTGGTCGGCCGCGTTCACGTGCATGGCGGCGAGCTGCCAGGTGCGGCGCTGGCCCACGGTGAGCGGGACGTCGTCCCGGGACTCGACGGCTTCGAGGGCCGGGCGGACCTTCGATTCGAGCATCCGGGCCACGCCGAGCGGTGTCGACGCCCCGAAGAACTGGCGCATGCTCAGTTCGGCGCCCATCTCGGTCCGGATGCGTCCGGCGAGGCGCATCGCCAGGGTGGAGTTTCCGCCCAGGTCGAAGAAGTTGTCGTCGACCCCGACCCGTTCGAGGTCGAGGACCTCGGCGAACAGGGCGCACAGGGCCTTCTCGGTCTCCGTCTCCGGGGCCCGCCCGGAGGCCCGTTGGGCGACGTCGGGCACCGGCAGGGCGCCCCGGTCGAGCTTGCCGTTGGCGGTCAGCGGCAGGGCGTCCAGGACCATCACGGCCGCCGGGACCATGTAGTCGGGCAGCGCCTTGCCCACGTGCTCGCGCAACTGCTGCTGGTCGAGGTCTCCGTCGCCGGAGACGACGTACCCGATGAGGCGCTTGTCGCCGGGGCGGTCCTCGCGGACCACGACGGCGGCCTGGGCGACGTCGGGGTGGGCGGCGAGGACGGACTCCACCTCGCCGGGCTCGACGCGGAAGCCGCGGATCTTGACCTGCTCGTCGGCGCGTCCGGCGAACTCCAGCAGCCCGTCCGGCGTCCAGCGGGCCAGGTCGCCCGAGCGGTACATGCGGGTGCCCTCGTCGAACGGGCAGGCCACGAACCGCTCGGCCGTGAGGTCGGGGCGGTTGTTGTAGCCGCGGGCCAGACCCGGGCCCGCCACGTACAGCTCCCCCACCGCGCCGACCGGGGCCGGCTTGAGGAAGTCGTCCAGGACGTAGACCTGGGTGTTGCCGATGGGCGAGCCGATGGCCGGGGGCGCGTCCTGGGGGGTGATCCCCTCGTCCAGCAGCGTGGCCGTGGAGATGACGGTCGCCTCGGTCGGGCCGTAGGTGTTCCACACCCGGGACCCGGCACGCCAGCGGGCGGCCAGGTCGGGGGTCAGGCGCTCGGCGCCCAGCACCCAGTTCGCCACGCCGGGCACGTCGGCCGGGTCCAGGACGCCGAGGAGGGACGGGACGACGCTGGCGACCTGGACGCCGGCCGTGCGGATCATCTCCGCGAGGGCGCCCGGTTCGATGCGTTGTTCGCTGGTGGCGACGGCCAGGGTGCCACCGCCGCCGAGGGTGACCGCGACGTCGAGCACGGCCGCGTCGAAGCTGAACGACGCGAACTGCAGTGCCACCGTGCCGGGTTCGACGCCGAGCACCGGGCGCATGACCTCGGCCAGGTTCGCCACTCCGCCGTGCGCGACGGCGACACCCTTGGGGCGGCCGGTCGAGCCCGAGGTGTAGATGACGTAGGCGAGCTGTCCCGGGTCCACGGCGGTGTCCAGCGGCTCCGCCGACGCGTCGGCCGATTCCAGCAGCACCACCTCCGCGCCGGGCGGTACCGAGTCCGCCGTCTCCGCCGTGGCCAGCACCACCGACGCGCCGCTGTCACCGACCATGTACGCCAGCCGGTCCGCCGGGTACTGCGGGTCCAGCGGGACGTACGCGCCCCCGGCCTTCCATACCGCGAGCAGCGCCACGACCATGTCGACCCCGCGCGGCAGGAACAGGCCGACGCGGCTCTCCCGGCCGACGCCGAGGCCGGCCAGGTGCCGGGCCAGGCGGCCGGCGCGGGCGTCGAGTTCGGCGTAGGTCAGGGTGTCGGAGCCGCCGCGCACCGCGATGGTGTCGGGGGTCCGCTCGGCCCAGTTCCGGAACAGGTCCAGCACGGTGTCCGCCGGGACCGGCTGTGCCGTGTCGTTCCAGTCGCGGACGACCTGGGCGCGTTCGGTCTCGTCCAGGACGTCGATGTCGCTGAGGCGGAGCCCCGGGTCGGCGGCGACCTGCTCCAGGACCCGGGCGAGCCGTCCCGCGAGGGCCTGTACGGTCGGGTCGTCGAAGAGGTCGGCGGCGTACAGGATGCCGCCGCCGATGCCGGCCGGGGTGCCGTCGGCTCCGCGCCGCTCGTTGAGCGTCACGGACAGGTCGAAGCGGGCCGGCGGCGCGGACTGCGGCGGAACGGCCTCGACGTCGAGGCCGGGGAGTTCCCAGCGGGCCTCGGGGACGTTCTGGAGGGCCACCATCACCTGGAACAGAGGGTTGCGGGAGGAGGTCCGCGCCGGGTTCAGCTCGTCCACCAGCCGCTCGAACGGCACGTCCTGATGGGCGTAGGCCGCGAGGTCGGTCTCCCGCACCCGCGCCAGCAGCTCCGTGAAGGTGGGATCGCCGCTCAGGTCGGTGCGCAGCACGAGGGTGTTGACGAAGAAGCCGGACAGCTCCTCCAACTGCGCGTCCGAACGGCCCGCGATCGGCGTGCCCAGCGGGATGTCGTCGCCGGCGCCCATCCGGGACAGCAGGACCGCCAGCGCCGCGTGCACGACCATGAACATCGTCGACCGGCCCCGCGCGGCCACCTCCACCAACCGCCCGTGCGTCCCGGCGCCGACGTCGACCGGAGCGAGACCGCTGCGGAAGGACGGCGTGGCGGGGCGGGGGCGGTCGGCGGGCAGGACGAGTTCCTGCGGGGCGCCGGAGAGGGCCTCCCGCCAGTGGGCGAGCTGGTCGCTGATCAGGCTGTCGGGGTCGTCGAGGTCGCCGAGGACCTCGCGCTGCCACAGCGCGTAGTCGGCGTACTGCACGGCCAGCGGACGCCAGGACGGCTCGCCTCCGGTACGACGGGCCGTGTACGCGGCCTCCAGGTCACGCGCCAGCACACCCATCGACCAGCCGTCGGACGCGATGTGGTGCGCCACCAGCAGCAGCACGTACTCGTCCGCGCCCAGCTTCAGCAGCCGTGCCCGCCACGGCAGGTCGACGCGGACGTCGAAGCCGCGCCCGGCGTGCTCGGCCATCACCTCACGCCAGTCCTCGGCCGGGTCCACCTCCACCGTCACCAGCGGCGGCCGGCCCACCTCGCCCTCCAGCACCCGCTGGTACGGCACACCCTCCACGTCCGGGAACACCGTCCGCAGGCTCTCGTGCCGGTCCGCCATATCACCGAGCGCCGCCTCCAGCGCCTGGACGTCCAGTTCGCCCGAGATCCGCAGGGCGAGGGGGAGGTTGTAGGCGCCCGCGGCGGCGGAGCCGGGTTCGTCGGCATCCATCCGGTTCAGCAGCCACATCCGGTGCTGGGCGAAGGACAGCGGCAGCTTCTCCGGGCGTTCCCGCCGTGCCAGCGGCACCCGTGAGCCGTCGTCCGCGGCGTCGATCACCCGGGCCACACCGGCGACCGTCGGCGCGCTGAACAGGTCGCGGATGCTGACCTCCGCGTCCAGCACCGACCGCACCCGGGCGATCAGCCGCATCGCCAGCAGCGAGTCACCGCCGAGATCGAAGAACGACGCCTCCGCGCCCACCCGCTCCAGCCCCAGCACCTCACCGAACAGGCCGCTGAGGACCACTTCGGTGGGTGTCTCGGGGGCGCGGCCCTCGGCCGACGCGGCCATCTCGGGGGCGGGCAGGGCGCCCCGGTCGAGCTTGCCGTTGGCGGTCAGCGGCAGCGCGTCGAGGACCATCACGGCCGCCGGGACCATGTAGTCGGGCAGGCGGTGTCCGGCGTACTCCCGCAGCGACGCCATGTCGAACTCGGTGTCGCCGCCGACGGGGACGGCGTAGGCGACGAGCCGCTTGTCGCCGGGGCGGTCCTCGCGGACCACGACGGCGGCCTGGGCGACGTCGGGGTGGGCGGCGAGGACGGACTCCACCTCGCCGGGCTCGACCCGGAAGCCGCGGATCTTGACCTGCTCGTCGGCGCGTCCGGCGAACTCCAGCAGCCCGTCCGGCGTCCAGCGGGCCAGGTCACCGGAGCGGTACATGCGGGTGCCCTCGTCGAACGGGCAGGCCACGAACCGCTCGGCGGTCAGGTCGGGGCGGTTGTTGTAGCCGCGGGCCAGACCCGGGCCCGCCACGTACAGCTCCCCCACCGCGCCGACCGGGGCCGGCTTGAGGAAGTCGTCCAGGACGAACACCTGGGTGTTGCCGATGGGCGAGCCGATGGCCGGGGGCGCGTCCTCGGACCCGATCCCCTCGGGGAGCAGTGTGGCGGTGGAGATGACGGTCGCCTCGGTCGGGCCGTAGGTGTTCCACACCCGGGACCCGGCACGCCAGCGGGCGGCCAGGTCGGGGGTCAGGCGCTCGGCGCCCAGCACCCAGTTCGCCACGCCGGGGACCTCGGCCGGGTCCAGGACGCTCAGCAGCGACGGGACGACGCTGGCGACCTGGACGCCGGCCGTGCGGATCATCTCGGACAGCGCGGCGGGCTCCGTCCGCTCGTCGCTGGTGGCGATGGCCAGGGTGCCACCGCCGCCGAGGGTGACCGCGACGTCGAGCACGGCCGCGTCGAAGCTGAACGACGCGAACTGCAGTGCCACCGTGCCGGGTTCGACGCCGAGCACCGGGCGCATCGCCTCGGCCAGGTTCGCCACTCCCCCGTGCGCGACGGCGACACCCTTGGGGCGGCCGGTCGATCCGGAGGTGTAGATGACGTAGGCGAGCTGGTCGGGAGACACCTGTGTGTCCAGCGGCTCAGCCGAACCGTCGACCGGCCCGTCAACCAGCACCACGTCGATACCGGACGGAACCAACTCCACGGTGGTTGACGCGGTCAACACCACCGACAGGCCGCTGTCGGAGATCATGTACGCCAGCCGGTCCGCCGGATACTCCGGGTCCAGCGGGACGTACGCGCCCCCGGCCTTCCAGACCGCGAGCAGCGCCACGACCATGTCGACCCCGCGCGGCAGGAACAGGCCGACCCGGCTCTCCCGGCCGACGCCCAGACCGGCCAGGTGCCGGGCCAGAGCGTTCGCCCGCGCGTCCAGTCCGGCGTACGTCAGGGTCTCGGCGCCGCCGCGCACGGCGACGGCCTCCGGGGAACGCTCCACCCAGCTCTCGATCAGTGCGGGGACCGTGTCCGTGGGCACCGGCCGGTGGGTGTCGTTCCACAGCTCGGTGACGAGGGCGCGCTCCGACGCCTCCAGGACGTCGATGTCGCTGAGGCGGATCTGCGCGTTGACGGCGACCTGCTCCAGGACCCGGGCGAGGCGTCCGGCCAGCGACCGTGCCGTGGTGTCGTCGAAGAGGTCGGCGGCGTACAGGATGCCGCCGCCCAGACCTGCGGGCGAACCGTCCGGACCGCGCCGCTCGTTGAGCGTCACCGACAGGTCGAAGCGGGCCGGGGGCGCCAGCAGCGCCGGTACGGCCTCGACGTCGAGGCCGGGGAGTTCCCAGCGGGCCTCGGGGACGTTCTGGAGGGCCACCATCACCTGGAACAGCGGGTTGCGCGAGGAGGACCGCGCCGGGTTCAGCTCGTCCACCAGCCGTTCGAACGGCACGTCCTGGTGCGCGTAGGCCGCGAGGTCGGTCTCCCGCACCCGCGCCAGCAGCTCCGCGAACGTCGGGTCGCCGCTCAGGTCGGTGCGCAGCACCAGGGTGTTGACGAAGAAGCCGGACAGCTCCTCCAACTGCGCGTCGGAACGGCCCGCGATCGGCGTGCCCAGCGGGATGTCGTCGCCGGCGCCCATCCGGGACAGCAGGACCGCCAGCGCCGCGTGCACGACCATGAACATCGTCGACCGGCCCCGCGCGGCCACCTCCACCAACTGCCCGTGCGTCGCCGCGTCCACGCCGACGGGCACCGCGCCGCTGCGGAACGACGGCACCGCCGGGCGCGGTCGGTCGGCCGGGAGCGCGATCTCCTGGGGGCTGCCGGAGAGGGCCTCCCGCCAGTGGGCGAGCTGGTCGCTGATCAGGCTCTTGGGGTCGTCGAGGTCGCCGAGGACCTCGCGCTGCCACAGCGCGTAGTCGGCGTACTGCACGGCCAGCGGACGCCAGGACGGCTCGCCGCCGGAACGGCGGGCCGTGTACGCGGCCTCCAGGTCACGCGCCAGCACACCCATCGACCAGCCGTCGGACGCGATGTGGTGCGCCACCAGCAGCAGCACGTACTCGTCCGCGCCCAGCTTCAGCAGCCGTGCCCGCCACGGCAGGTCGACGCGGACGTCGAAGCCGCGGCCGGCCTGCTCGGCCATCACCTCACGCCAGTCCTCGGCCGGGTCCACCTCCACCGTCACCAGCGGCGGCCGGCCCACCTCGCCCTCCAGCACCCGCTGGTACGGCACACCCTCCACGTCCGGGAACACCGTCCGCAGGCTCTCGTGCCGGTCCGCCACATCACCCAGCGCCGCCTCCAGCGCCTCGATGTCCGGTCGGCCGGTGATCCGCAGGGCGAAGGGGAGGTTGTAGGCGCCCGCGGCTCCGGGGCCGGCTTCGGCCTCCTCCATGCGGTTGAGGAACCACATGCGCTGCTGGGCGTACGACAGCGGCACCCGCTCGGGGCGTTCCTCCGCCCGCAGGGGGATGCGGGAGGCGCCGTCGGCGGCGTCGATCGTCCGGGCCACGCCGGCGACCGTCGGCGCGGTGAACAGGTCGCGGATGCTCACCTCCGCGTCCAGCACCGACCGCACCCGGGCGATCAGCCGCATCGCCAGCAGCGAGTCACCGCCGAGGTCGAAGAACGACGCCTCCGCGCCCACCCGCTCCAGCCCCAGCACCTCGCCGAACAGGCCGCTGAGGACCTCCTCGGTCGGGGTTGCGGGGGCGCGGCCGGTGCGGGCCGCGAGGTCGGGGGCGGGCAGGGCGGCGCGGTCCAGCTTGCCGTTGACCGTGAGCGGGAGGGCGTCCAGGGTCACGACCGCCGCGGGGACCATGTACTCGGGCAGGTGGGCGCCGGTGGACTCGCGCACGGCCGTGGTGTCGAGGGTGCGGCCGGTGTGGGCGACGACGTAGGCGACGAGCCGCTTGTCGCCGGGGCGGTCCTCGCGGACCACGACGGCGGCCTGGGCGACGTCGGGGTGCGCGGCCAGGACGGACTCGATCTCGCCCAGCTCCACGCGGAAGCCGCGGATCTTGACCTGCTCGTCGGCGCGTCCGGCGAACTCCAGCAGCCCGTCCGGCGTCCAGCGGGCCAGGTCGCCCGAGCGGTACATCCGGCCGCCCTCGCCGAACGGGCAGGCCACGAACCGCTCGGCGGTGAGGCCGGGGCGGTGGTCGTAGCCCCGGGCCAGGCCCGAGCCCGCGACGTACAGCTCGCCCACCGCGCCGACGGGGACGGGGCGCAGGAAGGCGTCCAGGACGTAGACGCGGGTGTTGCCGATGGGCGAGCCGATCGGCGGCGGCGCGTCCTCCGGGGTGATGCCCTCCTTCAGGGGGGTGGCCGTGGAGATGACGGTCGCCTCGGTGGGGCCGTAGGTGTTCCACACCCGGGCCCCGGCGCGCCAGCGGGCGGCCAGCGGGGCGCTCAGGCGCTCGGCGCCCAGGACCCAGTTCTCGACGCCGGGGACGGTCTCCGGTTCCAGGACGCCGAGGAGGGACGGGACGACGCTGGCGACCTGGACGCCGGCCGTGCGGATCATCTCCGCGAGGGCGCCGGGCTCGGTGCGCTCCTCGCTGGTGGCGATGGCCAGGGTGCCGCCCGCGCCGAGGGTGACGGCGACGTCGAGCACGGCCGCGTCGAAGCTGAACGACGCGAACTGCAGTGCCACCGTGCCGGGTTCGACGCCGAGCACCGGGCGCATGACCTCGGCCAGGTTCGCCACTCCCCCGTGCGCGACGGCCACGCCCTTCGGGCGGCCGGTGGAGCCGGAGGTGTAGATGACGTAGGCGAGCTGGGCCGGGTCGGGGACCGTGCCCAGTGGTTCGGCGGACTCCTCGGCCGGCTCGTGCGTCAGCACCACGTCCACGCCGTCCGGGACCTGTCCGGCGGTGTCGGGGGTGGCCAGCACCAGGGAGGCGCCGCTGTCGTCCACCATGTAGGCGAGGCGGTCGGCCGGGTACTCCGGGTCCAGGGGTATGTACGCGCCGCCGGCCTTCCAGACCGCGAGCAGCGCCACGACCATGTCGACCCCCCGCGGCAGGCAGAGGCCGACCCGGCTCTCCGGGCCGACGCCCAGGCCGGCCAGGTGCCGGGCGAGGCGGTTCGCCCGCGCGTCCAGCTCGCCGTAGGTGAGGGCCTCGGAGCCGCCGCGTACGGCCAGTACCCGCGGGGTGCTCGCGGCGCGTGCGGTGAACAGCTCCAGCGCGGAGCGGGCCGGGACGGGCCGGGCCGTGTCGTTCCAGCGCTCGGTGACCAGGGCGCGCTCCGCCGGGCTCAGCAGGTCCACGTCCGCGACCGTGGTGTCCGGGTCGGTGACGATCCGGGTCAGCACCCGCACCAGGCGTTCGTGGATCGCCCGCGCGGCGTCCTCGTCGAAGACGTCCAGGCGGTGGTCGAGCTTGCACTCCATGCGGTCGTCGCCGGGGACGACCAGGAGGGTGAGCGGGTAGTGCGCGGACTCCTGGGCGCCGACGAAACCGATGGCGAAGCTGGTCTCGGTGGGCGGGTCGGTGGGGGTGCGCGGGTAGTTCTCGTAGACGACGAGGGTGTCGAAGGTGGCGCCGGGGCCGGCGACCCGCTGCACCTCGGGCAACCCCAGGTGCTGGTGGGACATGAGCGCGGACTGGCGTTCCTGGAGGTCGGTGAGGAGGTCCAGGAAGGGCCTGCCGCCGTCCAGGGCGACGCGTACCGGCAGGGTGTTCATGGTCAGGCCGACCATCGACTCCACGCCGGGCAGTTCGGTGGGGCGGCCCGCCGAGGTGGCGCCGAACACGACGTCACGGCGGCCGGTGAGCCGGGCCAGGACCAGGGCCCAGGCGCCCTGGACGACCGTGTTGACGGTGAGGTCGTGGCGGCGGGCCAGTGCCGTGAGGCCCTGGGCCACGTCCTGGGGTATCTCGGCGGTCAGGGCGCCGAAGGCCGCGGACTCCGCGGGCGGGCCGGCCGGTGCGACCAGGGTGGGTTCCTCGGCGCCGGCCAGTTCCTGGCGCCAGGCGGCGCGGGCCGCGTCCTTGTCCTGGCGGTTCAGCCAGGCCAGGTAGTCGCGGTAGGAGGTCGTCGGGGGCAGCCCGGTGGTCGTGCCGCCGGCCAGGTAGGCGGCGTACATCTCGTTGATGAGGATGGGCAGGGACCAGCCGTCCATGAGGATGTGGTGGCTGGTGAGGACCAGGTGGTGCCGGTCGCCGGGGAGGCGGACCAGCAGCAGCCGCAGCAGCGGCGCGGTGGCCAGGTCGAAGCGCCGTTCCTGTTCCTCGGCGGCCAGCTCGTCGCGGGCGGCGAGGGCCTCGGCCTCGGGCAGTGCCGAGAGGTCGGCCTCGCGCCAGGGCAGGGTCACCTCCCGGGCGATGACCTGGACCGTCTTGCCGGACTTGCGGCGCCGGAAGCCGGCCCGGAGCACGGGGTGCCGGGCCAGCAGCCCCTCCCACGATCTGCGCAGCCGGCCGGCGTCGACCGGTCCGGTCAGTTCGAGGGTCCGCTGGCCCTGGTAGGCGTCGGGTCCCTGGTCGTCGAAGGTGGCGTGGAACAGCATCCCCTCCTGCAACGGCGACAGCGGCCACACGTCTTCGACATGGGATCGGGTCATCGCTTGTCTTCTCCTCACAACGACTGGTTCTGCAGCGGGACTGACTGTTCTTCGGCGAACTCGGCTTCCAGGTCGTCCACTTCGTCCTGGGCCAGGGCGAGGAGGGGGAAGTCGGAGGGGGTGTGGCCGCCGGCGGCGGGGTCGGTGGTGTGGGCGGCGAGACCGGCGAGCAGGTCCAGCCAGGTCCGGCCGAGCCGCTCCGCCTCGTCCTCGGTGAGCAGCTCTCCGGGCCAGCTCAGCGTGAGGGTCAGCTCGGTCTCGTCAGGGGCGTCCCGGACGACCGCGACCGCCTCCAGGGCGTGCGCGGCGGGCCGGTCCGGGTGGCCGGAGCCGCCGAGCGCCCGTTCCCCGGCCGGCTGCCAGGGCCGGACGGGTCCGGCCGGTCCGCCGGCGGGGAACCGGCCCAGGTAGTTGAACCCGATCTGCGGTGCGGGCAGTTCGGCCAGCACGGGCGCGGTCTCGGGGTTGAGGTGGCGCAGCAGGCCGTACCCGAGTCCGTCGCCCGGCACCTTCTGCAGTTGTTCCTTGACGGTCTTGAGCAGGGCGCCGGCCGCCGCTGCCCCGGCCCTGGCCCGGGGCAGGTCCAGGCCGGTCAGGTCGAGCCGGGCCGGGTGGCCGCTGGTGAACCAGCCCACGGTGCGGGAGAGGTCGGCTCCTTCCAGCGGTTCACGGCCGTGGCCCTCGATGTCGACCAGGACACCGGGGTCGGTGCCCGGCCGCCAGTGTGCGACAGCACCGGCCAGCGTGGCCAGCAGCACCTCGTGGACACCGCAGTGGAAGAGGGCGGTGGTCCGTCCGGTGAGCGTGGCGGCCTGCTCCGGCGGTACCGTCCAGGAGCGGGCCCGCAGGGTGCGGGCGGTGTCCCGTACGGGGTCCAGCGGGCGTCCGCCCACGGTGGGTTCGGGGCGGCCCAGCAGGGCGGTCCAGTCGTCGAGTTCGGCGCGGCGCCGCTCGCCGCGGGCCTGTTCGGCGAGGAGCCCCGCCCACCTGCGGAACGAGGTGCCCACCGGGTCCAGGTCGGGTGCCCGGCCGGCCGCCGCGGCCTCGCAGGCGGCCTGGAGGTCGGGCAGCAGGACCCGCCAGGACACCCCGTCCACGGCCAGGTGGTGCACGAGCAGCACCACGCGGCCGACCCGGTGCGGTCCGGCGTCCAGCCACACCGCCCGCAGCACCGGCCCGGTCCTGGGGTCGATGTCCTCGGCCGCCTCGCGGGCGGCGTCCCCGGCGAGCCGGTCCAGGTCGGCGTCGGCGGCGGCCACCGCGTCGACGCGGCTCACCAGTGCCGCCGCGTCCAGCGAGCCGCGCTCACCGACCGTCAGCACCGGCTCGTCGGCCCGCTCGGGGGTGTCGACCCGGGCCCGCAGCATGTCGTGCGTGTCCAGTACGGCGCCCAGGCCGGCGGCGAGCGTCTCGGTGCCGAGTCCCGGCGGGGCGCCGACCACCGTCCACTGGGTGAAGCGGGCGGCGGTCGCCCAGGGCCCCTCGGCGAGCATCGCCGGTGTCCACGGCACCTCGCCGGTGCCCACGTCGGCGCTGTCCGCGCGGTCCGCGTCGGCCGCCTCCACCACGTGGGCGAGCCGCTCGGGCGTCTTGTGCTCGAACACCTGCCGAGGGGTGATCGTCCAGCCCGCGCGCCGGGCCCTGGACGCCAACTGCATCGACATGATGGAGTCGCCGCCCAGCTCGAAGAAGGAGGAGTCGGCGCCGACCCGTTCCACCCCGAGGACCTCGGCGAACAGCTCGCACAGCGCCGTCTCCAGCGGTCCGTTCGGGGCCCGTCCGGCGCTGTCGCCGCCGTACTCGGGGGCGGGCAGGGCCTTGCGGTCGACCTTGCCGTTGACCGTCAGCGGCAGCGCGGGCAGCGGCACGACCGCCGACGGCACCATGTACTCGGGCAGCAGGCCCGCGGCGTGTTCCCGCAGCCCGCCCGGGTCGGCCTCCGGGACGACATAGGCGACGAGCCGCTTGTCGCCGGGCCGGTCCTCCCGTACGACGACGGTGGCCTGGGTGACGTCGGGGTGCGCGGCGAGGACGGACTCCACCTCGCCCAGTTCGACCCGGAAGCCGCGTATCTTGACCTGCTCGTCGGCGCGTCCGGCGAACTCCAGCAGCCCGTCCGGCGTCCAGCGGGCCAGGTCGCCCGAGCGGTACATCCGGCCGCCCTCGCCGAACGGGCAGGCCACGAACCGCTCGGCGGTCAGGCCGGGCCGGTGGTCGTAGCCCCGGGCCAGACCGGCGCCGGCCACGTACAGCTCGCCCGTCGTACCGGGCGGGACGGGGCGCAGGGTGTCGTCCAGGACGTAGACCCGGGCGTTGCCGATGGGCGAGCCGATGGCCGGGGGCGCGTCCTCGGACCCGATCCCCTCGGGGAGGAGCGTGGCGGTGGAGATGACGGTCGCCTCGGTCGGGCCGTAGGTGTTCCACACCCGTGCCTGGGCCCGCCAGCGGGCGGCGAGGTCGGCGGTGAGCCGCTCGGCGCCCAGGACCCAGTTCTCGACGCCGGGGACCTCGGCGGGGTCGAGGGCGCCCAGGAGGGACGGGACGACGCTGGCGACCCGGACCCCGGCCGTGCGGATCATCTCCGCGAGCGCGGCGGGCTCGGTGCGCTCCTCGCTGGTGGCGATGGCCAGGGTGCCGCCGCCGCCGAGGGTCACCGCCACGTCGAGCACGGCCGCGTCGAAGCTGAACGAGGCGAACTGGAGGGCGACCGTGCCGGGTCCGACGCCGAGGACCGGGCGCATGGCCTCGGCGAGGTTCGCCACCCCGCCGTGCTCGACGGCCACGCCCTTGGGGCGGCCGGTGGAGCCGGAGGTGTAGATGACGTAGGCGAGCCGGCCGGGGTCGACGACGAGGTCCGGCGGCACCCGCGGCCCGTCGGCGGGCCGGTCCAGCAGGACCGTCTCCACCCCGGCCGGCACGTGGGCCGCCGTCCCGGAGGTGGCCAGCACCAGGGACGCGCCGCTGTCCTGCACCATGTAGGCGAGCCGGTCCGCCGGGTACTCCGGGTCCAGCGGCACGTACGCGCCGCCGGCCTTCCACACCGCCAGCAGCGCCACCACCATGTCGACGCCGCGCGGCAGGCACAGCCCCACCCGGCGCGCCCCGGTGAGCAGCCGGGCCAGTGTGTCGGCCCGCGCGTCCAGTTCCACGTAGCTGAGCGCCTGGGCGCCCGCGCGCACCGCCACCGCGTCCGGTGTGCGGGTCACCCACTGCCGGAACAGGTCCAGCACGGTGCCCGGGGTGACGGGCCGCCGCGTGTCGTTGAAGCGCTCGGTCACCAGGGACCGCTCGGCCGGGTCGAGGAGGTCGATGTCGGCGACCCGGACCTCGGGGTCGGCGACGAGCTGTTCCAGTACGCGGACGAGCCGGTGCCCGATCCGGGCCGCGGCCTCCTCGTCGTACAGGTCGGGCCGGTGGGTGACCACGATCTGGAGGGCGTCCTCGGGGACGATGCCCAGGGTGAGGGGGAAGTTGGTCGCCTCGTGGGTGTCCATGCCGAAGAAGGTGAGGGCGTCGGGCGCGGGTTCCTCGATCGGGGGGCGCGGATAGTTCTCGTACACCATGAGGGTGTCGAAGGTGGCGCCCGGTCCGGCGAGCCGCTGGATCTCGGCGAGGCCGAGGTGCTGGTGGGCGAGGAGCGCGGACTGGCGGGCCTGGAGGTCGGCCAGGAGGCGCAGGACCGGCCGGGCGCTGTCGAGGGTGACGCGGACGGGCAGGGTGTTGATGAGCAGCCCGACCATCGACTCGGCGCCCGGCAGTTCGGCGGGGCGGCCGGCGACGGTGGTGCCGAAGACCACGTCGTCGCGGCGGGCGAGCCGGGCCAGGACCAGCGCCCAGGCGCCCTGGACGACGGTGTTCATGGTGAGGCCGTGCCGGCGGGCCAGGTCCGTCAGCGCGGTGGTGGCCGCCTCGGAGAGCCCGACCTGGGTGTCGCGCGGGAGGACGGCGGCTCGGGCGGGGTCGGCGGGTGCCACCAGGGTCGGCTCGTCCAGGCCGGCCAGCTCGGTCCGCCAGGCGGCGCGGGCCGCGTCCTTGTCCTGGCGGTGCAGCCAGGCCAGGTACTCGCGGTAGGAGGTGACGGGCCGCAGGACGCGGACGTCGCCGCCGGCCTCGTACACGGTGGCGAGTTCGTCGAGCAGGACGGGCATCGACCAGCCGTCCATCACCATGTGGTGGGTGGTCACCACCAGCCGGTGGCTGCGGTCGCCGAGGCGGACCAGCAGCAGCTTCAGCAGCGGCGGGATGGCCGGGTCGAGACGGTGCTCGCGTTCGGCGGCGGCGAGTCTTCGGACCTCGGCGTCCGGGTCGGGTCCGGGGTGGTCGCCGAGGTCGGCCTCGCTCCAGGGCAGGGCGACCTCGCGGGTGATGAGCTGGACGGCCTCGCCGGTCTTGCGCTGGTGGAAGCTGGCCCGCAGGGCGGCGTGGCGGCCGAGGAGGGCTTCCCAGGAGGCGCGGTAGCGGGCGACGTCGAGGGGGCCTTCGATGCCGATGATCGACTGCATGCCGTAGACGTCGGGGCCTTCGTCGTCGTAGGCGGCGTGGAACAGCATCCCCTCCTGGAGGGGCGACAGCGGCCACACTTCCGCGAGGGCGGAGCCCTTGGCGGGTGTTGAAGACTTCACAGGGACCGTCCTCCATCGAGTTCTTGCGCTATCGCTTCGAGTTCGTCGACTTCGTCCTGTCCGAGTTCGAGGAGCGGGAAGTCGGAGGGTGTGTGGCCGCCGGCGGCGGGGTCGGTGGTGTGGGCGGCGAGACCGACGAGCAGGTCCAGCCAGATCCGGCCCAGTTCCTCCGCCTCGTCGTCGGTCAGCAGTGCCGCGGGCCAGCCGAGGGTGATCGTCAGTTCCGGGCCCTCGGGGGTGTCGGTGACGACGGCGGTGGCGTCCAGGGCGTGCATGGCGGGCATGGCCGGGTCGACGGCGCCGCCCAGGGCGGTGTCACCGGCGAGCTGCCAGGGGCCGACGGGGCCGGTGCGGGTGCCGGCGGTGAACCGGCCGAGGTAGTTGAAGCCGATCTGGGGGCTGGGCAGTGCGGCCAGGACGGGTGCGGTCTCGGGGTTGAGGTGGCGCAGCAGTTCGTAGCCGAGGCCGTCCCCGGGAACGGCCTGGGCCTGTTCCTTGACCGCCTTGAGCAGGTCGCCGGCGGCGGGCAGGCCCGCGAGGGCGGCGTCGAGGTCGGTGTCCCCGGCGCTCAGCCGGACGGGGTGGCTGCTGGTGAACCAGCCCACCGTGCGGGAGAGGTCGACTCCTTCCACGGGTTCGCGGCCGTGTCCTTCGACGTCCACGAGGACATCGGCCGGGCCGCCGGGCCGCCAGTGTGCGACGGCTCCGGCCAGGGTGGCCAGCAGGACTTCGTGGACACCGCAGTGGAAGAGGGCGGTGGTGGCTGCGGTGAGGGTGGCGGAGCGGTCGGCGGGGACGGTCCAGGAGCGGCGGCGCAGGGTGCCGGCGGTGTCCTGGGCGGGGTCCAGCGGCCGTCGGCCGAGGGTGGGTTCGCCGTGCCGGAGCAGGGCGGTCCACTCGTCCAGTTCGGCGCGGCGCTCGCTGCTCCGGGCCTGTTCGGTGAGGAGGTCGGCCCAGCGGCGGAACGAGGTGCCCGTCGGGTCCAGTTCGGGCTGCCGTCCGGCGGCCGCGGCCTCGCAGGCGGCCTGGAGGTCGGGCAGCAGCACTCGCCAGGACACGCCGTCCACGGCCAGGTGGTGCACGACCAGCACCACGCGCCCGACCCGGCCGGGACCGGCGTCCAGCCACACCGCCCGCACCATCACCCCCGCCCCCGGATCGAGCAGCTCCACGGCCTCCCGGGCCGCGTCACCCGCCGCCCCGTCCAACGCCTCCTCGGTCACGTCGGCGGCGTCGACCCGGACGACCAGCGCCGCCGCGTCGACCGCACCCCGCTCCCGCACCGTCAGCACCGGTTCGCCCTCACCGGTGACGACCTGGGCCCGCAGCATGTCGTGCGCGTCCAGCACCGCCCCCAGACCGGCCGCCAGCGTCTCGGTGCCGAGGTCCGCCGGCGCGCCGACCACGGTCCACTGCGCGAACCGGGAACCGGCGCTCTGGGCGCCGAGGGCACGCATCACCGGCGTCCAGGGGACCTCGCCGACGCCGATGTCCTCCGGGGTGTCCGGGCCGGTGCCCGCGGCGGCCACGACCAGGGCGAGACGCTCGGGGGTCTTCTCCTCGAAGACCTGCCGGGGGCTGATCTCCCAGCCCGCGCGCCGGGCCCGGGACGCCAACTGCATCGACATGATGGAGTCGCCGCCCAGGGTGAAGAAGTCGTCCTCGGCACCGACCCGTTCCAGGCCCAGCACCTCGGCGAACAGGGCGCACAGCGCGGCCTCGGTGTCCGTCCTCGGCTCCCGCGCGGAGACCAGTCCGCCGAAGTCCGGGGCGGGCAGCGCGGCCCGGTCGACCTTGCCGTTGACGGTCATGGGCAGGTGGTCCAGCGGCATGACCGCCGCCGGCACCATGTACTCGGGCAGGACCGCGGCGACATGTTCGCGCAGCTCGGCCCGCAGGGCGTCCAGCGGCCCGCCGCCGGTGGTGTCCGTGACGACGTAGGCGACCAGGCGCTTGTCGCCGGGCCCGTCGCCGGAGGCGAGGACCACGGCCTGGGCGACCCGGGGGTGGGTGGCGAGCACGGACTCGATCTCGCCGGGTTCGACGCGGTAGCCGCGTACCTTCACCTGGGTGTCGGCGCGGCCCACGAACAGCAACTGGCCGTCGGCGGTCCAGCGGACCAGGTCGCCCGTGCGGTACATCCGCTCGCCCGGCAGGTACGGGCAGGGCACGAACCGTTCGGCGGTCAGCCCGGGGCGGCCGTGGTATCCGCGGGCCAGGCCGGGGCCGGCGACGTACAGCTCACCGGCGGCGCCGGGCGGGACGGGCTGGAGGAACTCGTCCAGCACGTACGACCGGGTGTTGGTGACCGGGCGGCCGATGGGGACGCTGTCGCCGAGGCCGGGCGCGAGCGGCAGGCTCATCGCCGCGCAGACGGTCACCTCGGTCGGACCGTAGGCGTTGACCATCCGCAGCCTCGTCGACCAGCGCTCGGCGAGCGGCACCGGGCACGCCTCACCGGCGACGGCGACGGTCTCCAGGGCGTCCGGGAGGGTGTCCTCGACGGCGAGCACGCTCGGCGGGACGGTCACATGGGTGGTGCCGGTGCGCCGTACGACGTCGCCGAGGGAGGCGCGCGGCGGCAGGTCCTCGGTGCCGACCACCACCAGCGTCGCGCCCGACAGGAACGCCATGCACAGCTCGGAGACCGCCGCGTCGAAGCTGAGCGACGCGAACTGCAGCACCCGGGCCCGGGGATGGACGCCGAACCGGTCGATCTGGGCCTCGGCGAGGTTGGCCAGCCCGGTGTGGGAGACCACGACGCCCTTGGGGCGGCCGGTGGAGCCCGAGGTGTAGATGACGTACGCGGCGTGCGCGAGGGCCAGCGGCGCGCCGCGTTCGGCGTCGGACACATAGCCGGGGGTGCGCCGGGCCACGTCCCGGGCGGTCTCCGGGTCGTCCAGGAGCATCACCCGGCCCTGGGTGTCCGCCGGGAGCACGTCGTGGGTCGTGCGGGTGCACAGGACCACGGCGGGGTCGGCGTCGTCCAGGACGTAGGCGATGCGCTCGGCCGGGTAGTTGGGGTCGACGGGGACGAAGACCCCGCCGGCCATGGAGACCGCGAGCAGGGCGATCACGACGGCGGCCGACCGTTCGACGACGACGGCGACCCGGCGCTCCGGTGCGACGCCCGCGGCGACGAGGTGCCGGGCCAGGCGGCCCGCCTCGGCCTCCAGCGCCGCGTAGGACAGGGTGCGGCCGCCGGCGTCGAGGGCGGTGGCGTCCGGGGTCAGCCGCACCTGCCGGGCGAACAGCTCGGGCAGCGGCGCCCCGGGCACCCGCCCGGTGATGTCCTGCCACTGCCGCGTCACCCGGTCCCGCCAGGTGTCGTCCAGGACGCTCACCCGGGCCACGGGCACGGTCGGGTCGGCCGCGAACTGCTCCAGCACCCGCCGCAGTTGGCCGAGGATGTCCTCGGCGCGGGCCCGGTCGTACACGTCGGGCCGGTAGTCGAGCTGGGTCTCCAGCCTGGCGCCGGGGCCGACGATCAGGCCGAGCGGGTAGTGGCTGGCGTCCCGTGACTCGCCGCCGGGTCGGATGGTCAGGGCGTCGGGGTCGGGGGCCTCCTCGGGGGTGCGCGGGTAGTTCTCGTAGACGACCAGGGTGTCGAACTCGGCGCCCGGACCGGCGAGCCGGTTGATCTCGGCCAGGCCCACGTGCTGGTGGCCGAGCAGGTCGACCTGCTGGCGCTGGAGCGCGCTCAGCATGGCCAGGACGGACTGTCCGGCCGACAGCGGCACCCTGACCGGCAGGGTGTTGATGAACAGGCCGATGGCGGTCTCGGCGCCGGCCAGCTCGGGCGGCCGGCCGGCGACGGTGGTGCCGAACACCACGTCGGTACGGCCGGACAGGCGGGCCAGGACCAGCGCCCAGGCGCCCTGCACGACCGTGGCCATGGTCAGGCCGTGCCGGCGGGCCAGCGCGTCCAGTTCCGCGGTGAGTTCCTCGTCGCACTCGGTGCGGACCATGTCGGGCCGGACCGGGGTGGCGACCGTGTCGGTGGGCACCACGAGGGTGGGTTCGTCGGCGCCGGCGAGCTGGGCCCGCCAGGCGGTGTGCGCGGCCGTCCGGTCCTGCCGGTGCAGCCAGGCCAGGTAGTCCCGGTAGGAGGTCGCGGGCGGCAGCGCGCTCGCGTCGCCGCCGGCCGCGTACACCCGGGACAGGTCATCGAGCAGCACCGGCAGGGACCAGCCGTCCACGATGATGTGATGGGTGGTCATCAGCAGGCGGTGGCGGCGCTCGCCGAGGCGGATGAGCAGCAGTCTCAGCAGGGGCGGCCGGGTCAGGTCGAAGCCGGCGGCCAGTTCGGCGTCGCCGAGCCGGGCCGTCTCCGCCGCCGCGTCGGCCTCGCTCAGTGCGCTGAGGTCGGCCTCCCGCCAGGGCAGCGCGGGGTCGCGGACGACGACCTGGACGGCCTCGCCGGTGGTACGGCGGTGGAAGCCGGCCCGCAGGATCGGGTGCCGGGTCAGGACCGCCTCCCACGAGGCCCGCAGCCTGGCCACGTCGAGCGGTCCGTCGAGGGCGAGGGCGCGCTGTCCGGCGTACACGTCGGCGCCGGACTCGTCGTACGCCGCGTGGAACAGCAGACCTTCCTGGAGGGGCGACAGCGGCCAGACGTCGTCCAGCCCGGCCACCGTGGCCTCCAGTTCGTCGACGGTGTCCTGGGTCAGGCCCGCCAGCGGGAAGTCGGACGGGGTGCGGCCGCCCGCGCCGGGGGCGGTGGTGTGGGCGGCGAGTCCGGCGAGCAGGTCCAGCCAGACCTGGCCGAGCCGGGTCACCTCGTCCTCGGTGAGGAGCGCGCCGGGCCAGCTCAGGGTGAGCGTCAGCTCGGGTCCGTCCGGGGTGTCCCGGACGACGGCGCCGACGTCGAGGGCGTGGGTGGCCGGCACGTCGGGGTCGGCGGCGCCGCCGACCGCGGACTCGCCCGCCATCTGCCACGGCCCGGTCCGCCCCGCCGGGGCGCCCGCCGTGAACCGGCCCAGGTAGTTGAAGCCGATCTGCGGGACCGGCAGCGCGGCCAGCGCCGGGCCGGTCTCCGGGTCGAGGTGGCGCAGCAGCCCGTGGCCGAGTCCGTCGCCGGGCACGGCCCGCAGTTGCTCCTTGACGGCCTTCAGCAGCAGCCCCGCCGCCCGGCCGCCGCGCGCCGCCTCGGCGGTGTCGGTTCCGGCGATGTCCAGCCGGATCGGGTGCACGGTGGTGAACCAGCCGACCGTCCGGGACAGGTCGATCCCGTCCCCGGGCTCCCGGCCGTGGCCCTCGATGTCGAGCAGGGTGGCGGTGCCCGTGCCGGGCCGCCAGTCGGCGACGGCCGCCGCCAGGGTGGCCAGCAGCACGTCGTGGATCCCGCAGTGGAAGGCCCCGGGGGTGCGTCCGGTGAGGACGGCGGTGTGCGCGGCGGGCACGGTCAGGGTGTGCCGGCGCAGGGTGCGCACGGTGTCCCGGGCCGGGTCCAGGGGGCGCCGGCCGAGGGTGTCCTCGGGCCGGGCGCCGATCAGGGCGGTCCAGTCGTCGAGTTCGGCGCGGCGGTCCTCGGTGCGGGCCTGCCGGGCGAGTTCGAGGGCCCAGGAGCGGAAGGAGGTGGGGACCGGGTCGAGTTCCGGCTGCCGTCCGGCGGCCGCGGCCTCGCAGGCGGCCTGGAGGTCGGGCAGCAGCACCCGCCAGGACACCCCGTCCACGGCCAGGTGGTGCACGACCAGCACCACGCGCCCGACCCGGCCGGGACCTGCGTCCAGCCACACCGCCCGCACCATCACCCCCGCCCCCGGATCGAGCAGCTCCACGGCCTCCCGGGCCGCGTCACCCGCCGCCCCGTCCAACGCCTCCCCGGTCACGTCGGCGGCGTCGACCCGGACGACCAGCGCCGCCGCGTCGACCGCACCCCGCTCCCGCACCGTCAGCACCGGTTCGCCCTCCCCGGTGACGACCTGGGCCCGCAGCATGTCGTGCGCGTCCAGCACCGCCCCCAGACCGGCCGCCAGCGTCCCGGTGCCGAGGTCCGCCGGCGCACCGACCACGGTCCACTGCGCGAACCGGGACCGGGTGACCGCCTCTCCCATCCAGCACATGATCGGCGTCCACGGCATCTCGCCGGCGTCCTGCCCGGGGCGCCGGGCCGCGTCCTCGGCCCGCGCGTCGGTGTCGTCCCGCCGGGCGACCAGCGCCAGGCGTTCCGGGGTCTTCTCCTCGAAGATCTGCCGGGGCGTGAGCACCCAGCCGGCCCGCCGGGCCCGGGTCGCCAACTGCATCGACATGATGGAGTCGCCGCCCAGGGCGAAGAAACTGTCGTCGACGCCGACCCGTTCCAGGCCCAGCACGTCGGCGAGCAGCGCGCACAGCTCCGCCTCCGCCTCCGTCCGGGGCTCGCGGCCGGTCGTCAGCCCGCCGAAGTCGGGGGCGGGCAGGGCGGCCCGGTCGACCTTGCCGTTGGCGGTCACCGGGAGGGCGTCGAGCACCAGCACCACCGCGGGCACCATGTGTTCGGGCAGTTCCCCGGCGAGCCCGGCCCGCAGTTCCTCGCCGTCCGGGTGCGCCCCGGCGGCGGGCACGGCGTAGCCCACGAGCCGCTTCTCGCCCGGCCGGTCCTCGCGGACCACCACCGCGGCCTGGCCGACCTCGGGCCGGGCCGCGAGCACCGCCTCGACCTCGCCGGGCTCGACCCGGAAGCCGCGCAGCTTCACCTGCGCGTCCACCCGGCCGGCGAACTCCAGCAGTCCGCCGTCGGTCCAGCGGGCCAGGTCACCGGTGCGGTACATCCGCTCACCGGCGGCGAACGGGCTCGCCACCAGCCGCTCGGCCGTCAGCCCCGGCCGCCCGGCGTACCCGCGGGCCAGCCCCGCGCCCGCGATGTACAGCTCGCCGGGCACACCGGCCGGCACCGGCCGCAGGAACCCGTCCAGCACATACACCCGTACGCCGTCCAGCGGGCTGCCGATCGGTACGGCCGCCGGCAGTACGGCGTCCGGCTCCATGCGGTACGAGGTCGCGAACGTCGTCGTCTCCGTCGGCCCGTACCCGTCGACCACCACGATCCCCGGGCACGCCTCGCGCACCCGGCGCACGGCCTCCGCCCGGACCACGTCACCGCCGGTCCACACCTCGCGCAGGCCGGCCAGGCTGCCCGGGTCCTCCTGCGCGAACAGGTGGAACAGGGCCGCGGTGAGCCACATCGCGGTGACGCCGTGCCGGGCCACCGTCTCGCGCAGCACGGCCGCCGTCAGCACACCCGGGGGCGCGACGACGACCCGGCCGCCGGACAGCAGCGGCGCCCACATCTCGTACGTCGACGCGTCGAACGTCTGCGGCGAGTGCACGAGCACGCACTCGTGCCCCCGCGCGAACCGGCTGTCCCGGGCCAGCGCCACGACATCGGCCTGGGTGATCTCCACGCCCTTCGGGATTCCGGTGGAGCCCGAGGTGTACATCACGTAGGCGAGGTCGTCGGGGGCCGGGCGGGCCGAGGCCGGCACCGGCGCGCCGGGCCGCTCCGGGTCCGCCAGCAGGTCTTGTACGCCGGTGATCCAGGTCCCGGTCAGGTCGGGCAGGTCGCGGTCCGTGACGGTGAGCGCGGCGCCTTCGAGGACCAGCCGGGTGCGGGTGACGGGCCAGTCCGGGCTGGCCGGGACGTAACCGGCGCCGGCCTTGGCGATGCCGAGCAGTACGGCGACCACCTCGGCCGAGCGTTCCATGACCACGCCGACCCGGTCTCCCCGGCGGACGCCACGGTCGAGCAGCCCGCGGGCCACCCGGTCGGCGAGCCGGTCCAGTCCGGCGTACGACCACTGCCGGTCTCCGTCGACCACGGCGACGGCGTCCGGCGAACGCTCCGCCTGCTCCGCGAAGACGGCGGGCAGGGTGCCGGGCGCGCGGTCCCGGCCGGTGTCGTTCCACCGGTCCAGGAGCAGCGACCGCTCGTCGTCGCCGAGGGTGTCGATCCGGGCGAGGGGCGTGCCGGGTGCGGCCGCCATCCGCTCCAGCAGGCGCATCAGCCGGTCGGTCAGCGCCTCGGCGCCCTCGGCGGTGAGCACGTCCGACCGGTAGGTGAGCCGGACCCGCAGCCCGCCGACCGGGTCGACGACGACCCAGAGCGGGTAGTTGACCGACTCGCGTGTCCCGGCCTCGGTGACCCGCACCCCGGCGGCGCCGAACTCCCGGGTCTGCTCCGCGGTGCCGTCCGGCTCCGCCTTCGCGCCCGTGGGGAAGTTCTCGTAGGCGAGCAGGGTGTCGAAGCTCGCGCCGGGCCCGGCCAGCCGCTGGATCTCGGTGAGCCCGAGGTGCTGGTGGTCCAGCAGCGCGGACTGCTGCGCCCGCAGCGCGGCGAGGACGTCGGCGAAGGTGTCCGCCGGGTCGAGGGCGACCCGCACCGGGACGGTGTTGATGAACAGCCCCAGCATGTCCCGCATGCCCGGCAGCTCGGCCGGCCGGCCCGCCACCGTGGTGCCGAACACCACGTCGTCCCGCCCGGTCAGTTGGCCGAGCACGACGGCCCAGGCCGCCTGGAACACGGTGTTCACCGTCACGTCGTGGCCCCGGGCCAGATCGTCCAGGGCACCGAGGAGTGCGCCGCTCGCCCGCCGCTGCACGGAACCGGTGCTCGTCCCGCCGTCCGCGTCGGCCGGCGCCACGAGGGTCGGCTCCTCCGCGTCGGCGAGCGCCCGCCGCCAGGCGTCTCGGGCGGCGTCCTTGTCCTGCCGCTCCAGCCAGGCCAGGTAGTCCCGGTACGGCGCCACCGCCGGCAGTCCGCTCGCGCTGCCGCCCGCCTCGTAGCAGGCCCACAGCTCCCGCATCAGGATCGGCAGCGACCAGCCGTCCAGCAGGATGTGATGGAGCGTCACCATCATGCGGTGCCGTTCGGCCCCCACCTTGACCAGCAGGACCCTCAGCAGCGGGGGCTGCGCGAGGTCGAAGCGCCGGGCGCGTTCCTCGGCCGCGATCCGGTCCGACTCGGCCTGCGCGCTCTCCTCGTCCAGGTGCGCGAGGTCCTCCGCCCGCCAGGGCAGCGCCACCCGCCCGTGGATCACCTGCACCGGCTCCGACACGCCCGCGAGCTGCCGGAAGGCGGCACGCAGGGTCGGATGCCGGTCGAGCAACGCCTGCCAGGACGCCCGCAGCCTCGCCGCGTCGACCGTGCCTTCCAGGGTGAGGACCATCTGCTCGACGTAGACGTCCTCGGCCTGCTCGTCGAAGAGGGCGTGGAAGAGGAGACCCTCCTGGAGGGGGGAGACAGGGAGTACTTCGGTGAGGTCCGGGGCGGCTGCCTCCAACTCCTCGATCCGGTCCTGGTCGAGGGCGATCAGGGGGAAGTCGGACGGGGTGTGCCCGCCGTCGTCCCCGGTCGCCGCCAGGGCGGTGAGCATCTGCGCCCAGGTGTCCAGCAGGGCCTGGGCATCGGCCTGGTCGAGCAGCCGCTCGGGCCAGGCGAGGGTCAGGGTCAACTCCGGACCGGTGGGCCGGTCGTGGACCATGCCGAGGATCTCCAGGGCGTGCATCACCGGAGCGTCGGAGTCGCTGCCGTTGCCGCCGCCGCCGGCCATGGCCTCGTCGGTGGGCTGCCACGGCGCAAGGCTGCTGCCGTTGCTGTTGCCTCCGGGGACCCGGCCCAGGTAGTTGAAGCCGATCCTGGCATGGGGCAGGGCGGCCAGGGTGTCATCGGAGCTGAGGTAGCGCAGGATGCCGTACCCCAGGCCATCACCCGGGACGGCCCGGATCTGCTCCTTGACCCGCTTGAGCAGACGCCCCGCGGCCGCGTCGTCGGTGCGGAGGGTGTGGGGGTCGAGGCCGCCGACGTCCAGGCGCACGGGGTGCACGTTCGTGAACCAGCCCACCGTCCGGGAGAGATCCATCTCCGGTGTCAGCGGCAGGCGCCCGTGGCCCTCGACGTCGACCAGGAACCCACGCGTCCCCCGCCACGCGGCAACGGCCGCGGCGAGACCGGTCAGCAGCACATCATCGACACCGGCATGGAACGCGGCCGGAACCTGCGTCAGCAGAGCCGAGGTCACCTCGGCGGGCACGGTCACCGAGACGTCCGTGACCGTGGACTGCACATCACGCTCGGCATCGACGGCCAACGGCAGGTCGTCACCGCCGAGGAGTTCCGCCCACCCGGGCAGCTCGGCCAGCCGGTCCTCAGCCTGCGCCGCCAGCTCACGCGCCCAGTTCCGGAACGACGTCGGCACCACCGCCGGCTCCGGCACCCGCCCCGCCGCCAGCGCCTCGTACGCCTCAGCCAGGTCCGGCACCAGCGCCTGCCAGGAAACGGTGTCCACCACCAAGTGGTGAACGACCAGCAGCAGCCGACCGGCCTCGTCCGGCCCGGCATCCAGCCAGACGGCTTGCAGCATGACACCGGCCGACGGAGAGATCCGGTCGATGGCTGATGCCAGTTGTTCGTCCAGGACGGTCGGCAGGTCCGCTGCGGACACCTCGACCCGGCGCACCCACTCCTCGACGGGAGCCGCACCCGGCTCCGGCACCACCAGGTGCGGTTCCGCCTCCAGCCTGGCCCGCAGTACGTCGTGGTGGTCGACCACCGCACGCACGGCCCCGACCAGGGCGTCGAAGTCCAGCCCGGCCGGCGTCCTCACGGCACCGGTCTGTACGACGGCGTGCAGCCGGTCGGTGCCGGTGCGCTCCAGGAGTTCGCGCATGACCGGTGTCAGGGGGATCTCACCGGTGCCGGAGAGCCCGGTGCCGGGACGGACGCCGTCCGTCGTCGTGGCCACCGCCGCCAGTCCGGCCGGCGTGCGCTGCTCGAACACCTGCCGGGAACTGATCACCAGCCCCGCCCGGCGGGCGTTCGACACCAGCAGCATCGACATGATCGAGTCGCCGCCCAGCTCGAAGAAACTGTCCTCGACCCCGACCTCCGCCAGACCCAACACCTCGGCGAACAGGGCACACAGCGTCTCCTCGGCCGCCGACACGGGCGCACGGCCCGCACTGTGGGCGGTCGTCTCGGGCACGGGCAGCGCCTTGCGGTCGACCTTGCCGTTCACCGTCAACGGCAACGCCGCCAGCGGCATGATCACGGACGGCACCATGTACTCGGGCAGCAGGCCCGCGGCGTGTTCCTGGACCTGTTGGCCATCGACCTCCGGGACGACGTACGCGACGAGCCGCTTGTCCTCCTGGACGGTCACCACCGCCTGCCGCACCTCCGGGTGGGAGGCGAGGACGGACTCGACCTCACCCAGCTCCACCCGGAAGCCACGGATCTTCACCTGCTCGTCCGCCCGACCCGCGAACTCCAACAGACCGCCGGCCGTCCACCGCGCCAGGTCACCCGAGCGGTACATCCGACCGCCGTCGGCGAACGGGCACGCCACGAAGCGCTCGGCGGTCAGGTCAGGACGGTTGTTGTACCCGCGCGCCAGACCGGCGCCCGTCACATACAACTCACCCGTCACACCGGGCGGCACGGGACGCAGGAAGTCGTCCAGCACGTACACCCGGGTGTTCCCGATCGGCCCACCGATGGCCGGGGCCGCGTCCTCGGACCCGATTCCCTCGGGAAGGAGCGTGGCCGTGGAGATGACCGTCGCCTCGGTCGGCCCGTACGTGTTCCACACCCGGGACCCGGCACGCCAGCGGGCGGCGAGGTCGGCGGTGAGGCGCTCGGCGCCCAGGACCCAGTTCTCCACGCCGGGGACGTCGGCCGGGTCCAGGACACCGAGGAGGGACGGGACGACGCTGGCGACCTGGACGCCCGCGCTGCGGATCATCTGCGTGAGCGCACCGGGTTCCGTACGTTCCTCGCTGGTGGCGATGGCCAGGGTGCCACCGCCGCCGAGGGTGACCGCGACATCGAGTACCGCCGCGTCGAAGCTGAACGACGCGAACTGCAACGCCACCGTCCCCGGCTCCACGCCGAGCACCGGACGCATCACCTCGGCCAGGTTCGCCACCCCGCCATGGGCGACCGTGACACCCTTCGGCCGGCCCGTCGAACCCGACGTATAGATCACGTAGGCAAGCTGATCGGGAGACACCTGTGTCTCCAGCGGCTCCGCCGAACCGCCGACCGACCCGTCAACCAGCACCACATCGATACCAGGCGGAACCAGCTCCACGGTGGTTGACCCGGTCAACACCACCGACGCACCACTGTCCGCGATCATGTACGCCAGCCGGTCCGCCGGATACTCCGGGTCCAGCGGAACGTACGCGCCCCCGGCCTTCCACACCCCGAGCAGCGCCACCAGCATGTCGACGCCCCGTGGCAGGAGCAGACCGATCCGGCTCTCCGCACCGATCCCGAGGTCCACCAGATGCCGGGCGAGCCGATTGGCCCGCGCGTCCAGCTCCCCGTACGACAGGGCCTCGGCGCCGCTGCGAACCGCCACCGCGTCCGGGGTACGGGCCACCCAGCCCCGGAACAGGTCCAGCACCGTGCCCGCGGCCACGGGCCGGCCCGTGGTGTTCCACCGCTCGACCACCAGTGAGGTCTCGGCGGAGTCCAGCAGCTCTATCCCGCTCGTCCGGGCCGTCGGGTCCGCCGCGAACTGCCGCAGCACCCGCACCAGCCGGTCGACGACGGCGTAGGCCGCCTCCTCGCTGAACAGGTCCGGCCGGTAGTCGAGCCGCAGGGCCAGGTCGTCGGCCGGGTTCACGCCGAGCGCCAGCGCGAAGCTGGTCGACTCCCGCATCCGGCTGTCCGTGAGGGTCAGCCCGGCGGCGGTGGGTGGGCCGGCCGGGTCCTCGGGGAAGTTCTCGTAGGCGAGCAGGGTGTCGAAGGTCGCGCCCGGCCCGGCGAGCCGCTGAATGCCGTTGAGCGTCAGGTGCTGGTGGTCGAGGAGCGCGGACTGCTGGGCCTGGAGCGCGGTCAGCACGTCGGCGACGGTGTGCGCCGCGTCGAAGGTGACACGCACCGGAACCGTGTTCAGGAACAGACCGAGCATGTCCTCCATGCCTGGCAGCTCCGCCGGGCGACCGGCCACCGTCGCGCCGAAGACGACATCGCGCCGCCCGGCCAACTGCCCCACGACCAACGCCCACGCGGCCTGCACGACCGTGTTCAGGGTCACGCCTCGGGCCCGTGCGAGGGCGTCGAGGGCACCGGCCAGTTCGGCGCCGACTCTGCGGGACACGGCGAGGGAGGTGGTGATCGTCTCCCGGTCGGCCGGCGCGACGAGGGTCGGCTCCTCCAGACCGGCGAGCGCCCGCTGCCAGGCGTCTCGGGCGGCGTCCTTGTCCTGCCGCGTCAGCCAGGCCAGGTAGTCCCGGTACGGCGCCACCGCGGGCAGTCCGCTCGCGCTGCCACCGGCCTCGTAGCAGGCCCACAGCTCCCGCATCAGGACCGGCAGCGACCAGCCGTCGAGGAGCGAGTGGTGCAGGGTGATCATCATGCGGTGCCGGTCGGTCCCCAGCTTGACCAGGAGGACCCTCAGCAGCGGGGGGTGTGCGAGGTCAAAGCGCCGGGCGCGTTCCTCGATGCCGATCCGGTCCGACTCGGCCCAGGCCGCGTCCTGGTCGAGCCCGGACAGGTCCTCCGCACGCCAGGGCAGCGTCGCCCGCCCGTGCAGCACCTGCACCGGCTGCGGCATCCCGGCCAACTGCCGGAACCCGATCCGCAGCGTCGGGTGCCGGTCGAGCAGGGTCTGCCAGGACGCCCGCAACAGGTCGGCGTCCAGCGGGCCGTCGAGAGTGTGCACGATCTGCTCGACGTAGACGTCCTCGGCCTGCTCGTCGAAGAGGGCGTGGAAGAGGAGACCCTCTTGGAGTGGGGAGACAGGGAGTACTTCGGTGAGGTCGGGGGCGGCTGCCTCCAACTCCTCGATCCGGTCCTGGTCGAGGTTGACCAGGGGGAAGTCGGACGGGGTGTGCCCGCCGTCCTCCCCGGTCGCCGCCAGGACGGTGAGCATCTGCGCCCAGGTGTCCAGCAGGGCCTGGGCATCGGCCTGGTCGAGCAGCCGCTCGGGCCAGGCAAGGGTCAGGGTCAACTCCGGACCGGTGGGCCGGTCGTGGACCATGCCGAGGATCTCCAGGGCGTGCATCACCGGAGCGTCGAGGTCGCTGCCACCGCTGGCCATGGCCTCGTCGGTGGGCTGCCACGGCGCGGGGCTGCTGCCGTTGCTATTGCTGTTGCCTCCGGGGACCCGGCCCAGGTAGTTGAAGCCGATCCGGGCGTGCGGCAGGGCGGCCAGGGTGTCGTCGGAGCTGAGGTAGCGCAGAATGCCGTACCCCAGGCCATCCCCGGGGACGGCCCGGATCTGCTCCTTGACCCGCTTGAGCAGACGCCCCGCGGCCGGGCCGCCGGTACGTACGTCGGTGAGATCGAAATCGCCGACGTCCAGGCGCACGGGATGCACGTTCGTGAACCAGCCCACCGTCCGGGAGAGATCCATCTCCGGTGTCAGCGGCAGGCGCCCGTGGCCCTCGACGTCGACCAGGACCCCACGCCTCCCCCGCCACGCGGCAACGGCCGCGGCGAGACCGGTCAGCAGCACATCATCGACACCGGCATGGAACGCGGCCGGAACCTGCGTCAGCAGAGCCGAGGTCACCTCGGCGGGCACGGTCACCGAAACGTCCGTGACCGTGGACTGCACATCACGCTCGGCATCGACGGCCAACGACAGGTCCTCACCGCCGAGGAGTTCCGCCCACCGGGGCAGCTCGGCCAGCCGGTCCTGGGCCTGCGCCTCCAGCTCACGCGCCCAGTGCCGGAAAGAGGTCGGCACGACGGCCGGCTCCGGGATGCCACCCGCCGCCAGCGCCTCGTACGCCTCGGCCAGGTCCGGCACCAGCGCCTGCCAGGAAACGGTGTCCACCACCAAGTGGTGAACGACCAGCAGCAGCCGACCGGCCTCGTCCGGCCCGGCATCCAGCCACACCGCCTGGAGCATCACACCGGCGTGCGGGTCCAACCGGCCCACCGCCGCACGAACCTCCTCGTCCAGGACGGTCGGCAGGTCCGCTGCGGACACCTCGACCCGGCGCACCCACTCCTCGACGGGAGCCGCACCCGGCTCCGGCACCACCAGGTGCGGTTCCGCCTCCAGCCTGGCCCGCAGTACGTCGTGGTGGTCGACCACCGCACGCACGGCCCCGACCAGGGCGTCGAAGTCCAGCCCGGCCGGAACGACCACCACACCCGGCTGGACGACCCGACGGAGGTCATCCCGGCCGACCCGCTCCAGCAGTTCGCGCATGACCGGCGTCAGGGGGATCTCACCGGTGCCGGGCGCACCGGCACCCGGTCGCGCCCCGTCCGTCGTCGTGGCCACCGCCGCCAGTCCGGCCGGCGTGCGCTGCTCGAACACCTGCCGGGAACTGATCACCAACCCCGCCCGGCGGGCGTTCGACACCAGCAGCATCGACATGATCGAGTCGCCGCCCAGCTCGAAGAAACTGTCCTCGACCCCGACCTCCGCCAGACCCAACACCTCGGCGAACAGGGCACACAGCGTCTCCTCGGCCGCCGACACCGCGGCACGGCCCCGGGAACCGGTCTCGACCTCGGGCGCGGGCAGCGCCTTGCGGTCGACCTTGCCGTTCACCGTCAACGGCAGCACTGCCAACGGCATGATCACGGACGGCACCATGTACTCGGGCAGCAGGCCCGCGGCGTGTTCCTGGACCTGTTGGCCATCGACCTCCGGGACGACGTACGCGACGAGCCGCTTGTCCTCCTGGACGGTCACCACCGCCTGCCGCACCTCCGGGTGGGAGGCGAGGACGGACTCGACCTCACCCAGCTCCACCCGGAAGCCACGGATCTTCACCTGCTCGTCCGCCCGACCCGCGAACTCCAACAGACCGCCGGCCGTCCACCGCGCCAGGTCACCCGAGCGGTACATCCGACCGCCGTCGGCGAACGGGCACGCCACGAAGCGCTCGGCGGTCAGGTCAGGACGGTTGTTGTACCCACGCGCCAACCCGGCGCCCGTCACATACAACTCACCCGTCACACCGGGCGGCACGGGACGCAGGAAATCGTCCAGCACGAACACCCGGGTGTTCCCGATCGGCCCACCGATGGCCGGGGCCGCGTCCTGCGACCCGATCCCCTCCTCCAGCAGCGTGGCCGTGGAAATGACCGTCGCCTCGGTCGGCCCGTACGTGTTCCACACCCGGGACCCGGCACGCCAGCGGGCCGCCAGGTCGGCGCTCAGACGCTCCGCGCCCAGCACCCAGTTCCGTACGCCCGGTACGTCGGCCGGGTCGAGCACGCCCAGCAGCGACGGCACGACACTCGCCACCTGCACACCCGCACGGCGGATCATCTCCACCAGCGCGCCCGGCTCGGTGCGCTCCTCGGTCGACGCGATGGCCAGGGTGCCACCGCCGCCCAGCGTCACCGCCACGTCGAGTACCGCCGCGTCGAAGCTGAACGACGCGAACTGCAACGCCACCGTCCCCGGCTCCACGCCGAGCACCGGACGCATCACCTCGGCCAGGTTCGCCACCCCGCCATGGGCGACCGTGACACCCTTCGGCCGGCCCGTCGAACCCGACGTATAGATCACGTAGGCGAGCTGATCGGGAGACACCTGTATCTCCAGCGGCTCCGCCGAACCGTCGACCGACCCGTCAACCAGCACCACATCGATACCAGCCGGAACCAGCTCCACGGTGGTCGACCCGGTCAACACCACCGACGCACCACTGTCAGAGATCATGTACGCCAGCCGGTCCGCCGGATACTCCGGGTCCAGCGGAACGTACGCGCCCCCGGCCCGCCACACCGCGAGTTGCGCGACAACAAGGTTCACACCACGCGGCAACAGCAGCCCGACGCGGCTCTCCGCACCGACGCCCAGGCCCGCCAGATGCCGGGCCAGCCGATTGGCCCGCGCGTCCAGCTCCCCGTACGACAGGGCCTCGGCGCCGCTGCGGACCGCCACCGCGTCCGGGGTGCGGGCCACCCAGCCCCGGAACAGGTCCAGCAGCGTGCCCGCGGTCACGGGCCGTTCCGTGGCGTTCCACCGCTCGGTGACGAGGGCGCGCTCCGCCGGCAGCAGCGCGTCGAGGTCGCCCACCCGTACCTGGGGGTCGGCCGCGAACTGTTCCAGTACGCGCATCAGCCGGTCGGTCACGGCGCGGACGGTGTCCTCGTCGAACACGTCGGGCCGGTAGTCCAGCCGCAGGTGGAGGCCGTCGGCCGGGTTGACGCCCAGGGCGAGGGCGAAGTTGGTCGACTCCCGCATGGCGGTGTCGGTGAGGGTGAGTCCTTCGGCGGACGGCGGGCCGGCCGGGTCGCCGGGGTAGTTCTCGTAGGCCATCAGGGTGTCGAAGGTGGCGCCCGGCCCGGCGAGCCGCTGGATCTCGGTGAGGCCGAGGTGCTGGTGGTCAAGCAGCGCGGACTGCTGGGCCTGGAGGGCGGCCAGGACGTCGGCCACCGTGCGCCCGGCGCCGAGGCCGACCCGTACCGGGACCGTGTTCAGGAACAGGCCGAGCATGTCCTCCATGCCCGGCAGTTCGGCCGGGCGTCCGGCCACCGTGGCGCCGAAGACGACGTCACGTCGCCCGGCCAACTGTCCGACGACCACCGCCCACGCGGCCTGCACCACCGTGTTCAGGGTGACGCCCCGCGTGCGGGCCAGGTCGTCGAGTGCCTCGGCGAGCCGGTCGTCCGCCGTCGCGCCGACCATGCGGGTCAGGGCCGGGTCCGTGCCGGTCGTCTGCGCGGCGACGAGGGTCGGTTCGTCCACCCCGGCGAGCGCCTGCCGCCAGGCGTCGCGGGCGGCGTCCTTGTCCTGCCGCGTCAGCCAGGCCAGGTAGTCCCGGTACGGCGCCACCGCGGGCAGCCCGCTCGCGCTGCCACCGGCCTCGTAGCAGGCCCACAGCTCGCGCATCAGGATCGGCAGGGACCAGCCGTCCAGCAGGATGTGGTGGAGCGTCATCACCATGCGGTGCCGGTTCGGGCTGAGCTTGACCAGGGCGATGCGCAGCAGGGGCGGCCAGGTCACGTCGAGGCGCCGGGCGCGTTCCTCGACGCCGATGCGGTCCGATTCGGCCCAGGCGGTGTCGGCGTCGAGGTCGGACAGGTCTTCCGCGCGCCAGGGGAGGTCGGCGCGGTCGTGCACGATCTGGACCGGCCGTTCGAGGCCGGCCACCTGGCGGAAGCCGACCCGGAGCGTCGGGTGCCGGTCGACGAGCGCCTGCCAGGACGCCCGCAGCCGTGCCGGGTGCAGGGGTCCGTCGAGGGTGAGGACGATCTGCTCGACGTAGACGTCCTCCGTCTGCTCGTCGTAGAGCGCGTGGAACAGGAAGCCTTCCTGCAACGGTGACACCGGCAGCACTTCGGCCAGGTCCGGTACCGCGATCTCCAGTTCCTCCACCTGTGCCTGGTCCAGCGCCACCAGGGGGAAGTCCGACGGGGTGCGGCCGCCGCCGCGGTGGGCCGCCAGGCCGGTGAGCATCGCGGCCCAGGTGTCCAGCAGGGCCTGCGCGTCGGCGGCGTCGAGGAGTCGCTCCGGCCAGGCGAGCCGCAACGTCAGTTCGGGGCCGGCCGGGCGGTCGTGCACCATGCCGAGGACTTCCAGGGCGTGCATCACGGGGGCCTGCGGGTCGCCGCCCTTGCCCAGCACCTCGTCGGTGGGCTGCCACACCCCGCCGCCGCTCGCCGGGACACGGCCGAGGTAGTTGAACCCGATCTGCGGGTGCGGGAGTTCGGCGCCGGCGAGATGGCGGAGCATGCCGTAGCCCAGACCGTCACCCGGGACCGCCCG